>NZ_JBFRJJ010000028.1:21428-21883 GCF_041468785.1 Shewanella sp. 10N.286.52.E4 | reverse complement strand
GATGATGAAACTTAAAACGCAGAAACAGTCTGAAAACTAATTCGGTTAGCACTGGCTGATGAGGCCATGTCGATAAGTGTATTTAATTGTATGACCCGTGATGAAGGGGTTATACGTTGGAGATAAATAACATTACCAACTCGCTACAGTTACTATGAGTACCTTGGTAAGAAAAGGTTCAATCAGTTCGATAAAAAATTATTTTTTTATCGCTTATTTATTAAATTAATTCTAACTCACCGTTTATTTGTGCACTTATTCGTGCATTTATTAAAGCATCCTGCGGTCTTTAACTGCATTAACTCTGAGTAAAAATGTGTTGATAGCACTCTAAATATCAAATCAAATCACTTAACCAATGCTTGCTTTGCACAATTGGGTTTCTGTCATTCCTTTGCCGTCATTCCTTTGTCGTCACTTCACAGTCAAAGACATGCAAAAAAAATGGCAACCCA
>NZ_JBFRJJ010000028.1:0-20592 GCF_041468785.1 Shewanella sp. 10N.286.52.E4 | reverse complement strand
ATGTTGATGAGTGTATTTAAATGTATGACCCGTGATGAAGGGGTTATACGTTGGAGATAAATAAACATGACCAACTCGCTACAGTTACTATGAGTACCTCTCTATTAAAAGGTTCAATTTGTTTCATAAAAAATGATCATTTTTTTGATTTACTGAAAATATGGCTAAGAAACGCCTTGGAGGGTTATCTTATTTGCAGCTTGAGGGTGGATGTTGTGGACTCTCTGCCAGTGCAGGTGCATTTAACGTCGAACTCACCTTAATCAAAAATCAGGTTAAACAGAAGCCACCTAAATCAAAAGTTGCGTTAATCATTAGTCAGGTTAATTAAAAGTCACGTTAATCATTTATACGCAAAAAAAATGGCAACCCAATGGGTTGCCAGAAGTATCTCTGCGGGACATGGCTAATAATGCGCTAGCGTATTAACTCGTTCCCAAATAAGGGGGATGATGATGAAACTTAAAACGCTGAAACAGTCTGAAAACTAATTCGGTTAGCACTGGCTGATGAGGCCATGTTGATGAGTGTATTTAATTGTATGACCCGTGATGAAGGGGTTATACGTTGGAGATAAATAAACATGACCAACTCGCTACAGTTACTATGAGTACCTCTCTATTAAAAGGTTCAATTTGTTTCATAAAAAATGATCATTTTTATGATTTATTAAAAATATGACTTAGAAATGCCTTAGCGAGTTATCTTATTTGCAGCTTGAGGGTGGATGTTGTGGACTCTCTGCCAGAGCAGGTGCATTTAACGTCGAACTCACCTTAATCAAAAAAGAAGCCACCTAAATCAAAAGTTGCGTTAATCATTAGTCAGGTTAATTAAAAGTCAGGTTAATTAAAAGTCACGTTAATCATTTTTACGCAAAAAAATGGCAACCCAATGGGTTGCCAGAAGTATCTCTGCGGGACATGGCTAATAATGCGCTAGCGTATTAACTCGTTCCCAAAATAAGGGGGGATGATGATGAAACTTAAAACGCTGAAACAGTCTGAAAACTAATTCGGTTAGCACTGGCTGATGAGGCCATGTTGATAAGTGTATTTAATTGTATGACCCGTGATGAAGGGATTATACGTTGGAGATAAATAAACATGACCAACTCGCTACAGTTACTATGAGTACCTCTCTATTAAAAGGTTCAATTTGTTTCATAAAAAATGATCATTTTTATGATTTACTGAAAATATGACTAAGAAACGCCTTGGCGAGTTATCTTATTTGAAGCTTGAGGAATGGATGTTGTGGACTCTCTGTCAGAGCAGGTGCATTTAACGTCGAATTCACCTTAATCAAAAGTCAGGTTAAACAGAAGCCGCCATAATCAAAAGTCAGGTTAATCATTTATACGCAAAAAAATGGCAACCCAATGGGTTGCCAGAAGTATCTCTTGCGGGACATGGTTAATAATGCGCTAGCGTATTAACTCGTTCCCAAATAAGGGGGATGATGATGAAACTTAAAACGCTGAAACAGTCTGAAAACTAATTCGGTTAGCACTGGCTGATGAGGCCATGTTGATAAGTGTATTTAATTGTATGACCCGTGATGAAGGGGTTATACATTGGAGATAAATAAACATGACCAACTCGCTACAGTTACTATGAGTACCTAAGTAAGAAAAGGTTCAAATTATTTGAAAAAATCACTAATAACTTCTAACTGTACAAACTAATGCACTATCTTGTAATACTGAGAATAAAGTTAAAAAAAAGGCAACCCAAAGGTTGCCTGCAAATAATTACGTAAAGAGATCATGTAATGGCGCTAGCGTTTGCATAATCCCAAAAGGGAGTGATGAAGCATGAAAAATGGAGGTAGCCTAAAGTCGTTTATAAAACGAAAGTGATAAGACAAATACTAAAACATCATCAAAAGATGGTGGGGGAAATTTAGTGACTTATCACTTGCTACAATTACTCAGAGTGATGAGAAATCGTTTAGTTCCCAGAAGGTTGAAATAAACTTAAATAACGTTAAAAATTGTTTATTGCGCTTATTAAGTCATTAACTAGGCCAATCATTAAGCTAGTCATTAAGCCAATTGCTGGTGGAACCGCATCCAATCCCTCGTAAAAAGCATAAAAAAATGCCATAAAAAAAGGCAATCAATTGATTGCCTATCGATCCACTTTGAGATCAAGGGGACCGCGCTAGAAGTCCCAGGGAGATGATGAAAGTGAAATCACACTGTCTTATTAAATAAGACTCTCACCTGCGACAATAGTTCAAAAAAAATACAATTATTTTAATGTTTTTAGCATATAAATTTTTGTGGTTTTAAAATCAAGCAATTGCGAACAACAAATGGGTATGTGTAAATTTAATTGCATGCTTGAGCAAACCGTTTACTCCAGTTATTTGTCACTTTAGCCATCAATTATTTTAGTAAAGTTTCAATTTCTGTCATTAAATTTTCTGGCTTGGTGGTTGGTGAGTAGCGCTTTAACACTTTGCCGTCTTTGTTGATCAAAAATTTAGTGAAATTCCACTTGATTGATTCACTGCCTAATAGACCTTTAGCAGAAGATTTAAGAAACTTATAGAGTGGCGCTGCTTCAGTACCATTAACGTCGACTTTACTGAATAAAGGGAAACTAACACCAAAATTTAATTCACAGAATTGACTAATTGTCGCTTCATCGCCTTTCTCTTGACCACCGAATTGATTACATGGAAAACCCAATACCACGAAACCTTGATCTTTATACAGCTGATATAGGTGCTCTAGTGGCTTGTACTGGTGAGTAAACCCGCACTCACTCGCCGTATTAACAACCAAAACAACTTTGCCTTTGTAATCTGACATTGATACAGCGTTGCCTTGAATATCAACTGCACTTTGCTCGTAAAAAGATTGGCTCATAAATACACTCCTCATAGATTTAATATCACTATATAGTAGAAAATAATTTAGTCAATTAAATTGTGCGCAATTTAATTTTTGATTCATTATATCGACTTTCTCACTTTCTCACTTTCTCATTTACACACTCACGATGAATCCCGCTTTAATGAATACGTAATTCATCGTGAATGGGTATCAATCATTAACAAAATTCCTTTTTTTGTTGTCTATGTGTTTTAACTTTGTGTGTGTATTGCGCGAAGCCTGAACGATACAACTGATTTTTAAAGACTAACGGGATTTGGCCAGTATAATCCCTGCAAAATAAGACTTTAAGACTGAGTTTATCAAATGAAAAAAATTATCTTAGCGGCATCGTTAGCTGCGAGTACGTTACCTTTAAGCGTAACAGCGAGCGAAATCACTATTGGTTTAAGTGAACATGTCGTGTCAGCTAATCTAAAGGCCAATATAAACCCTCATAGCAATCTTGAAGCGGGTTATATCTATTCTGATAAAAAAGGTCAGCTTGCAGAATTTGCTATGCATATGACTCATCAGACTGGTGCTCATACGATTGAAATTGGTCCTAAATGGACCTCAGTTTGGTTTGATGATAATCCAGATGGCAGCGTTATTTCTGTTGGTGGTCATTATTCATTGGCTTTAGGCAATAAGATATCGATTCATGGCGATGCTTATTACGCTCCGTCTGTATTATCATTTTCAGATGTTGATGGTTACACCGAATTAGGTGCAAAAGTACAGTATGATTTTAACCCTAACATGGCAATCTTCATCGGTTACCGTAATCTGAAGTTTAAGTATGATAACCAGTCAAACAGATCATTCGAGGATGGTTTTTACATTGGCGGAACTTCACGCTTTTAATTAGCTGAACTGAGTCAGACCTGCTGGTTGATCGCGCTATTTATATTATCAATGACAGGCTTTTAGAAACAGCACATACAAAAAAGCAAGTTGCCTAGCAACTTGCTTTTAATCGAATAAGTATAAACACTTAATTGTACTGATTTACTTCAAAATCCAATTCTGCATAATCATCTGCGTAACGACGCTTAGTATCTTTTCTGCGTTGTTTGAGTTTCTTCGCTTTTGGTTTTTCGTCAACTTCGTTATCCCAAAGGATGTCGTCGATATCAAATTTGTAGTATTGAGACATTTGTCTTTCCAAGGTGTTTCTTAAACTGATTAATAATCACTAAAAACCTGATTGGTTATATTCAGTGATGACTTGTATTCACGTTGAATACAAACTCATTTTTACCTAATTTGAATTTGTAACGAAAGCAAAAAAAATCACCTATGACGGTGAATTTTTTTGTTCAATCTCTTACTAAAGATGAAGCTGGAATAAAGTCACTGCTGATGGCGGGGCGACTAGGTAGCTCGGCAATCTTATTGACGATGTATTTATCTTCATTTTCACCACGTATGCGTTCACTTTCTACATTGAGTAAGAACATTTTCTCTTCGACCACATGGTATATCTGGCCTCTATCTAAGTAGATGACGTTGCCAGTTTTATCCCAATGGAATAGCCCACTATTGTTAAATGGTAACGGGTCTTGGCCCAAGTGCTCAGTGGAGATTGTATATTGATTTGGTGGGATGAGTGTGAGGGTCGTTTTCATACCATCGCAGCTTGGGCAGGGGAAAGTACCTTGATATACGCCAGGCCAATTGACTGTATGTAAGCTGCCTTTGGTAGGATCTGGGTCAAAGCTCAACTGAGAGTCAGAGCATGCTGTTAATATTGAAATGGCCATTAGCATGGCGATTACTGCAATTATCCTTATTGCGTTCATATCTATTCCTTTAATTTTTCCGTGGTTTCATATTCCTTGTCAAACTGCAAATGACACAAGGTCATCGTTTACATCATTAAATAAGTCACCGTTTACATCATTAAATAAGTCAAAGTTAATCATCAGCGAAAATGAACTTAGTGTTCGATATTAAAAAACTGCTTTATGGTATCAATCTGCGTCATAGCGTCTTGATAGCCTAAATCAATTAAAGCACTCGTGTAGGCTTTTTCAAATAATAAATATGACACCACACTTGAGTCTGTTTCACAATCAACCCCAAAAAACTTAAGTAAAATTCTGATAGCAATAGGTAATTCTTTAAAATATCGTGCTGCAATTTCACTCAAATCTTCACTGGGTTTAATCACTAAGGTATCGATTTTACGTAAATGGATTTGTTTAGCATTATTGTCAGGTATCAAAGCTAATGTTGAGTTAATTCGCTCTAATCGCTCTAAGTCACTGTTTAAGGTATCGGAGAAAATGGTATCGAGCAAATGACCTGCAATGGTGGCAGTTTTAGGGTGAGCATCAATCTCATTATGATGTTGTTGATGAGGACTATCGAGATTGATCACCATAATTTTGTCAGCGCCTAAATGAATAGGACTTGATAAAGGAGATAGTTGATGCACAGAGCCATCACCAAAGTAGGCTTGGTTTAATTTAATCGAAGGAAATACTAATGGTATTGCTGACGTTGCCATTAAGTGATCTGTAGTTAACGTGCAGCGGTTTCCTTGTCTTCTCGCTCGTTTCCAGTCACTCACAGTATTATTGGCTTGAAAGAAGCTATAGGAGTGTGAGTCGTTATAGCTTGAAGCATCTAAACTAATGGCTTTTAACGCACCACTACCAATATTGCGTTCAATACGTTGAAAATCAATTAGTTGGTTTAACAGGCCGCGCAGTGGCGCGTTATCTAATAAGCTGCCAGCATCAGTGTTCATTTTGTCGCTTTGCAAGCCTTTAAGCGCCATTTTGCACAGGTGTTTAAATACGCCCCAAAATGAAGAACGATAGACCTTCTTCGTTTCAAAATGACGCCAAACCCAATCTAACTTTTTCACACCAAGATGAAAACATGAAGCGTGAGTGGCTAAAGACGTCGCATTAATTGCACCAGCAGACGTGCCACTGATTATTTCAAACGGAATATGATGATTCCGTGGATACAGTTGAACTAGGGCTTTTAATACCCCAATTTGATAGGCCGCTCTAGCGCCACCACCGCCTAAAACAAGTGCAATTGACTCTGACAACTAAGATCTCCTTTCTTATGACTAACGCCATGATATCAGTATGGTTAATAATATCTGGTTCGACGAGTAATAGAACGATAATTTATTTGGAAATCATTTGTTATTGCCAGATGTTTAGCCATAAAAAAACGCACCATAAGGTGCGTTTTAAATTATCGCCAAATCAATTAGCTTTTGATTGAAGACTTGATGAAATCAACAATTTGATCGAATGGGATATCTTGCTTCTCACCGGTGCGGCGGTTTTTGTACTCAAACACGCCAGCATCGATATTGCGATCACCAATCACGACGACGTGTGGTAAACCCACTAGTTCCATGTCATTGAACATCACACCAGGACGCTCTTTACGATCGTCGAGTAATATCTCGATGCCTTCAGCAGCTAAATCTTTATAAAGCTGTTCAGCCATTTCTTTTACGCGATGAGACTTGTGCATGTTCATCGGTAAAATGCCGACGGTAAACGGAGCCAATGTTTCTGGTAACATCATCCCGCGTTCATCATGGTTTTGCTCAATCGCAGCGGCAACGATACGGCTAACACCAGCGCCATAACAGCCCATCATCATGACTTTAGATTTACCGTTTTCATCGAGTACGGTTGCGCCCATCGCTTCTGAGTAGTTAGTGCCTAACTGGAAGATGTGACCGACTTCGATACCACGTGCAAAGGCATAAACTCCTTGGCCATCAGGTGTCGCTTCACCTTCAACTACGTTACGGATATCCATGGCTTGAGCCATTGGTAAATCACGTTCCCAGTTAATGCCGAAGAAGTGTTTACCTTCTTGGTTAGCACCAGCACTGAAGTCATTGATTACCGCAACATCTTTATCGATGATAATTGGCATTTCAAGACCAACAGGGCCTAAAGAACCAGGGCCTGCACCGATAACGTCTTTGATTTCTTCATCGCTAGCGAACTCAAATGGAGAAAGCACAAGCTCATGCTTTTCAGCTTTTAATTCATTCAGCTCATGATCGCCACGAACAATCAATGCTACTAAAGGTGCTTCTTCAGTGTTGCCTTTAACAATCAATGTTTTCACTGTTTTAGTGATATCGATGTTAAATTGCTCAACTAGCTCAGCGATGGTTTTAGCATTGGGTGTATCAACTAGATTCATTTCTTGAGATGGCGCTGCTAAAGTCGCAGTAGGCTCAGGAGATTCTGCTTTTTCAATGTTAGCGGCATAATCACTACCCGTTGAGTAAGCAATTAAATCTTCACCACTGTTAGCTAGTACGTGGAACTCATGCGAAGTATCACCACCAATTGAGCCAGTATCAGCAATCACTGAGCGGAAAGCTAAGCCCATACGCGTGAAGATATTGTTATAAGCTTCATGCATCGCTGCGTAAGTCTTATCCATACATTCTTGGTTTAAATGGAAAGAGTATGCATCTTTCATCAAGAATTCACGGGCACGCATTACACCGAAACGTGGACGAACTTCATCACGGAATTTAGTTTGTACTTGATAAAGGCTTAAAGGAAGCTGCTTGTATGAGCTCACTTCTTTACGCACTAAGTCAGTAATCACTTCTTCATGGGTTGGGCCAAGTACAAAATCGCGATTGTGACGATCTTGGAAGCGTAACAATTCAGGGCCAAATTTTTCCCAACGGCCAGTTTCAACCCAAAGATCAGCGGGTTGAACCAAAGGCATTAAGATTTCAATTGCACCTGCTTTGTCCATTTCTTCACGAATAATCGCTTCAACCTTACGTAAAACACGTAGGCCGCTCGGTAACCATGAATAAAGACCTGATGCATTACGACGGATAAAACCTGCGCGCAGCATTAATTGATGACTGGCAACCTCTGCATTTGCAGGGGTTTCTTTTTGTGTTGAAAGCAGGTAATTGCTAACTCGCATTCCCATTGTCCACTTAGTAACTATTAATGGGCGACATTTTAGCACTTGCCACGATGTTGTCACCAGATAATTGAACTGTATAAAGCTTTATTATCGGTTGGCGAAAAAGGGAGTGGTCAGTGCCACAATAGCGAGCGTTTGTTGACTCGTGTTGGGAGAAAGCTAAGTTATTAATCTAGTTATATATTTGGCCATGGGGTTTAGGGCATGCCGTCAAATATTAATACATGTAAACAAAGAATATAACGCAGATGATAAGCGAATTAACCTTACTTTATTTATCCTTGAGTAAGTGTAATAAGTCTTAGAGGGCTTCTGTTATTTATCGCGCCTGTCGCCAATGATTTTGGCAGGGTTTCCTGCAACAATGGCAAAATCTGGTACATCTTTTGTCACTATGCTGCCCATACCGACGACGGCTTGGTTACCGATATTCACTCCATCGACAATACCCGCTTGTGCGCCAACCCAAACATCTTCACCAATGGTAATCCCTTTGGCTGTCACAGGTTGTTGGTATATAGGCGAGTCTACCGACATGCCATGATTAAAGGCATATATAGTGACATTATTGGCAATGCGGGTTCTGTCTCCAATGGTAATACCCACTCTACCGCCATCAAACGAGCAACCATGATTAATGGCGACTTCTTTGCCCATGGTGATAGGGCCATGTAAAAACACATCAGCAGCAATCATACATTGGTCGCCGATACGGATATCTCGGCCACGCTCAGCAAATATCCTTGCTTCTGGCGCGATGAAACACTGCTCACCAATATGGACGGTTTCAACTGAAGATAAATGCTGCTGAATATCATCTTGCCAAGGCTTAGCCCAGATTAAGTGTTTTTCTTTTAATGAAAAATAAAGCCAAGGCATCCAAGACAAACGTTTTTTATGTTGTGCTTGATAATCAGGTTTATCTTGAGTCATGGTTATGGGCTTATATTAAATAATGATGGAAGAGTAATACTTGCTTGTTTGTTTGTAAGGGAGAAACCATAGCTAACAAACCGAAGTGGGTTTAATCTCTATCACTTCAATTTTGTCATTATTAAGGTGCCAAAAAATATCGATATCATATAAAGCCACTTGGTATATCTTAGCATCAGCTTTTGCTTTTTTATAAGCAGGGCGAGGGTCTTGAGCTAAAACATCATTCACCACTTGTTTTAAATCAGCCACTTTATTTTCGCTCGAATATTCAGCCAATTGGCTTTCAGCTAATTGACTAAATTGTACGTCAATTAATTGTGGTGCAGATTGCGCAATACCACCACTGGCATTATCAATAGCATCAGAAAAAGGAATATAAGGTTTAATATCAATGATTGGCGTACCGTCTAATAAATCCATCCCCGATATTTCTAAACAGACTTTGCCATTTCGTTGCACAACATTGTGTAATTTAACCACTGACTGACCAATGCCGTTTGGCCTAAACGTTGAGCGAGTGGCAAATACCCCTAGCTTTTCATTGCCACCTAGTCTGGGTGGCCTAACCGTATTTTTCCAACCTTGAGCTAAATTTTCGTGAAAACAAAAAAGTAGCCATAAGTGAGAATATTGCTCAATACCTCTTACTGCATCGATGTTATTAACATGGGGAGCAAGCTCAACCCAGCCACGAACATTGACTAGTCCAGGTTGTCGCGGTATTCCAAACTTTTGTTTGTACGGGGTGCGACATATTGCAACAGCTTCAATTTGAGAATTAAAAGACTGTTCAGAGTATTTATTCATTTATATAACTAATATATTTAAAGGTTATTGAGCTGTGGCTGTTTTAATCGCCTGGCCGACACAAAATGCTTGGGTATAACAAGTATTGGTCTTTTGTTCTGTTAATAGACACTTTTTCACTATTAAGCCATTCGCGCCTAGTTCGACTGCTTTTTTACGTGCTTGGGTGCGTGCATCTGCAATATTAGCTGGCACACCTGATTCTGTTTCTTGACAAGATTCACCTTCAACTAAGCCAACGATTTCATAGGGGCCTTTGGGGCTTGCACCGTCTATATACAATTCAACACTTGTCGGCTTAAAGTATTCATCGATAGCTTCACCATCTAAATTACTATTAAAGGTGTAATTACTTGAACATGCTGATAAAAGTACTGTAGAGAAGAGGGTGATTAACGCAATCGTTTGAGAAGTGTTCATAATACGGCCTAATTTATTTAGAGCATTAAAGAGGAGTCTATATTGCCTACAGTTTACATGGCTTACAGGATTGTGGAAATACTTGATAAAGGCTTATGCAGATAACAAAAGAGCCTACCGAAGTAAGCTCTTTAATTTCAAAAAGGTGAACTTTTATTCCATACCAGGAATTAAAAAGTCTTCCATTTTCTTGCCTGCATCAATTTGGTTTTTAAATACCGTTGGCATACGACCTTGGCCAGTCCACTGAATTAATTCACCATCAACTTCAATTTGGTATTTAGCCGGGCGAGGGGCACGCTTTTTAGGTGCTGGCTTAGCAGTAATTTCGCCTAAGTCTTCAATTGATAAACCACTGTTTTCAATTTGAGCTAATATTTCGGCTATACGTTCATTACGTTCAGCATTCGCTTCTAATTCAGCTTTTTCGTCTTCTTCTCTTTCAGTGATAATCTTTTCTAACTTGACTGAAAGCTCACGTAAATCTTCTAGTGATAACTCTTTTACAGCAGCTTTAAAACGACGACCATGTGTTAAAATTTCTAAAAAGTCACTCATATCAATGTGCATCCTAATGATTTTAATTAATAAGTATCTCAAGTAATTCTGTGGCTATTAAATAATACTTACCAAAACTCTAGATTGTTTAATTGTTATCAAACGAGAGTGTAAATTGATTTGACTATTTAAAATGTTAAAACAAAATAATAGTAGAAAAACACGGTTACTTGAATCGCCTTTAATAATAGAAACTAAATTTGATTGGATCAAATAAAAAATCCTTAAATGAACAAATTTTAAATAAAAAAACGCAAATATCCCGCCTGATAAATAAATAAATGCTTAATACAACTTATTTATACCGACCAAGTTAACAAAAAAAGATATAAACAAGTGTTTGACTTTGGTTGACGTTAACGTTAACAGGACGTAAAGTTGTGCCATATTGCATTGGTGATAGCCAATGTGCCATCCACATACATTGAAGGTGTAGAAGGAAATCCCATGAAAGTATTGGTGCCTGTAAAGCGCGTAGTCGATGCCAATGTGAAAGTCAGAGTAAAGGCTGATAACACAAATGTTGATACTGCTAATTTAAAAATGGCGTTAAACCCATTTTGTGAAATTGCTGTTGAAGAAGCAGTTCGATTAAAAGAAGCGGGAAGTGCGACTGAAGTCGTGGTGGTGAGTATTGGAGCTAAAGCTGTGCAAGAACAGCTACGTACCTCTATGGCACTTGGTGCTGATCGCGCTATTCATGTGCAAACGGATGAAGAGCTAGTGCCTTTATCAATTGCTAAAATTCTTAAAGCGGTGCAAGAAAAAGAACAAGCAGATTTAGTGATTTTTGGTAAGCAATCTATCGATGGCGACAACAACCAAACTGGCCAAATGCTTGCTGCATTAACCCAAATGCCTCAAGCCACGTTTGCATCAGAGCTTAAATTGAGTGCAGACGGCGCAGAAGTAACACGTGAAGTCGATGGCGGTTTACAGACCCTTAAAATGCCATTACCAGCGGTTGTGACAGCTGATTTACGTTTAAATGAACCTCGTTACGCTTCACTGCCTAATATTATGAAGGCGAAGCGTAAGCCGCTTGAGACGCTTTCAATTGATGATTTAGGTGTTAGCTTAAAAGCACACCAAACTATCGTTAAAGTGACGCCTCCTGCTGAACGTCAAGCTGGCATCATGGTGAGTTCAGTAGCTGAGCTAGTTGAAAAGTTAAAAAATGAAGCGAAGGTGATCTAATTATGGCCATTTTAGTATTAGCAGAGCACGACAATGCAAGTTTAAAATTAGACACAGCAAAAGTAGTTAGCGCTGCGACAGCCATTGGCGGTGATGTTCATGTATTAGTGGCTGGCAGTGCATGTGCTGCTGCTGTTACTGCTGCGCAAGCATTAACTGGCGTCAGTAAGGTTTTAGTGGCTGATGCAGCTGCATATGAAGCACAAATGGCTGAAAATTTATCTGAACTCGTGCTTAAACTTGCTGGCGATTACGACTACGTTGTGGCTGCTGCGACAAGTGTTGGTAAAGATACTCTACCTCGCGTGGCTGCGTTATTGGACGTCGCACAAATTTCAGAAGTGATTGAAGTTGTTAGTGCAGACACATTTGTTCGTCCTATCTATGCTGGCTCTGCTTTAGCAACAGTACAAAGTTTAGATGACAAGAAAGTGTTAACTGTGCGCACGAGTGCATTTGATGCAGTCGGCAACGAAGGCAGTGCAGAAGCTGTGGCGGTAGATTTTGTCGCCGAAGCTAAGACTGTGTTTGTATCGCAAACATTGACTGAATCAGAGCGTCCTGAGTTAGGTAGCGCTGGTGTGATTGTTTCTGGTGGCCGTGGTATGGGCAGTGGAGAGAATTTTGCCATTCTTGAAGCGCTTGCTGACAAAATGACCGCTGCTGTCGGTGCATCACGTGCTGCAGTAGATGCGGGTTTTGTACCGAATGATTTACAAGTGGGTCAAACAGGTAAAATTGTTGCGCCTGACTTATATATCGCTGTGGGTATTTCTGGTGCGATTCAGCATTTAGCGGGCATGAAAGATTCAAAAGTGATTGTCGCGATTAACAAAGATCCTGAAGCGCCTATATTCCAAGTCGCAGACTATGGTCTTGAAGCTGATTTGTTTGATGCGATTCCAGAACTTACTAATTTATTATAATCAGTATTTTACCTATTATTTATAGGCTGGTTTAAACAGTAAGTTTTATGCATTTTAGGAAGGTTTTTGTCATATTGGCAAAAACCTTTTTTGTTTTATAGCCAGTAAAATCGCCATGCGTGGCAGTAAACTCAAGTTAGACAAGAGTAAATTAGTCAGTAGCTACATTTTTGTTTTAGATTAGTCATTTCAGCCTTAGATATTTATTACCGTTGTGAATAACCCAGCCATTGATTTGTTTTTATTGCATATTTCTTCATTTTGACAAGTTTATATGGCTTTTAAAGCCTTAATAATCAAACTCAATAATTAAGGTCTTAATAATTAAGCTTTTAGCCTAAATACCTCGGTTCGGCCTTTATTGATAATGCATAGTCTGATGCTTTAACTTTTTAAAGGGAGTGACTTGTTAGGTGAAAAACAATCATAAACGAATGGGGTGGATTAGTTCTTGATTGTTATTCAATAGCAATACTTTCAAGGCATTTACTTATTGATTATGACTTGTCACGCATCTATACAGACACATACGCACGCAAGCACGCACTGTCTAGCGTTAAATAGCATCTTAAATTAAGTTTGAGTATTAAGTCCGTTGATTTTATCAAACAAAAATTATCTCGCAGAGCAGTACAACTTAATCAGGTCTGTAAAATAGTATTACCCCTCCTATTTGGTCAAACATCCCTTGAAATGGTGATATTGATGGATAAAACAACGCTTGCTAATAAATCGTTACACCCTTGATAAGCCGCTGTGGCGTTTTTTGATTGTGATGTTATTTCTCACAAGATAAGCTACTTTTATCTGGCAATTAACCTCGCGCTTATGTTTGTATAGTGGCGTGTATCGGCAGAGAGCTTCAAATAAGGCTCTCACTGTGCAGAATACATAAGTAGAGGCGCATCAAATATCAGTAAGTTTACGTTGGGTGATACCAATAACTTAAACGGAAAGGATTTGGTGCCGAAGCGAACTGGTTATATCAAAACCGTTTGCTGGGGCAGTTTCCGAAAGGGGCTGCACTGTCATAGTAATTTTTATCCGTGAGGATAAAACAATGGATATCGATGTTGATATCGATATTACTGTGGAGTGCTACTGAAAAGATCCTTGTCTTCGCTTTCTGCGTTGTCTTGCCTTATCAGTTATCCTCCATTCGTACTCAACGAAGAAATTATAAAAAATGATGATAACAAGTTACGCCGATTCGGCACTTTCGCTTTTGCCGCCTGTTGTGGCAATTATTCTTGCAGTGGTCACACGTAAAGTGCTTCTTTCACTTGGCTTAGGTATTCTTGCCGGTGTGGTGCTTCTAAGCGACTTTTCAATAGGTACTGCAGCAAGTCACCTCTTTAGCACTGTAACCAGTCTAGTATGGGATGATGGCGCGCTAAACGCGTGGAATTTACAGATCATCGGCTTCTTAGTGGTACTTGGGATGATCACCGCGTTAATCACAGTCAGTGGTTCAGCTCGCGCTTTTGCCGATTGGGCACATCAACGCATTCGTAATAAGCGTGATGCCAAACTGATGACTATGTTCTTAGGTTGTGTGGTGTTTATTGATGACTATTTCAACAGCATTGTTGTTGGCTCAATCGCACGTCCTATTACCGACCGTTATCATATTTCTCGCGCTAAGTTAGCCTATTTGCTCGATTCAACAGCTGCGCCAGTTTGTGTTATCTCACCCGTTTCTAGCTGGGGTGCATATATCATCGCATTAATCGGCGGTATTTTAACGGCACATGGCTTTGCTGACACTGGACACCTAAGCGTCTTTTTACAAATGGTGCCAATGAATTTCTACGCCATTTTTGCTTTATTACTATTACTTTGTGTGGCTATCTTTGGCTTAGATATTGGCCCAATGCGTCAACATGAACGTAATGCGCAAAAAGGCGAATTGTTTGACGAAAGCAAAGGCTTACCACCAGGTGCAACGGCTGATTTACCAGAAGCGGATACGGGTAAAATTCTAGGTCTATTCCTACCGATTTTTGTTTTGGTGGCAGCGACGATTTACTTTATGGTTGCAACTGGTGCGGATGCACTAACAAGTGAAGGCCTAAAGTTTAGCGTACTAGGTGCTTTTGAAAACACTGAAGTGAGTGAGTCATTATTTTACGGGTCACTTGTGGGCTTAGTTGTGACGGTACTACTGACAATTCAACAAAAAATCAGTGCTAGCATGATGTTTACTGGCCTTAAGGTCGGCGGGAAATCAATGCTACCTGCTATCTACATCTTGTTATTTGCTTGGACCATCGCATCAGTGATTGGTGAGCTTGAAACAGGTAAGTACATGGCAAGCCTTGCTACTGGTAATATCCCGTTTGCATTATTACCTGCAGTATTATTCTTGCTTGCTGGTTTAACCGCTTTCTCAACCGGCACAAGCTGGGGGACGTTCGGTATCATGTTGCCAATCGCAGCTGATATGGCAATGGGCAGTGACAGCACTATGATGTTACCTATGCTTGCAGCAGTATTATCTGGTGCAGTATTCGGTGACCATTGTTCACCAATCTCGGATACCACCATCTTGTCGTCAACGGGTGCGAGCTGTCATCACTTAGACCACGTAATGACGCAATTACCGTATGCCTTGATTGTCGCTGTTATCAGTATTGTCGGTTACACAGTGCTTGGTTTTACTGGCTCTGTTGCAATGGGCTTTATTACTTGTTCAGTGTTATTTGTACTGGCAGTATTAGGGCTTAAAATAGCAACTAAGTAACGACTGTTTTTTATATTCAGTCATAAAAAATGCCACTCAATAGAGTGGCATTTTTGTATTTACTGTATACGTTAGGCTAATTAATTTAAGCCGCGGCGCTCAAGTAACCCTTCCGTAGTTGGCGCTTGGCCTCTGAAGTTTTGGTACGCTTCCATCGGCGGTACGCTGTTGCCCACTTCACGAATCGTTTTTCTAAACTTCATGCCTATTTCGCGATTTAAACCACCTTGAGTTTGCACGTAAGCAAAGGCATCAGCGGCAAGAATTTCACTCCACATATAAGCGTAATAACTTGCTGAGTAACCGCCAGGGAATGCATGCGCAAAGTAGGTTGAGCGGTAACGTGGCGGCACTGCAGGCAAATCAACGCCGTGTTTTTTCAACGCATTGGCTTCGAATTGCTCAACGTTCTGTAAAGGAGCATCAGCGTCCAGTGCATGCCATTCTAGGTCAAGCAGAGCTGCAGACATATACTCTAACGTATCGAAGCCTTGGTTAAAGCTTCGTGACGCTAATAGTTTTTGCAGCAAGTCATCAGGGATAGGTTTACCCGTATCATAATGCTTGGCGTAATTAGCAAGTACTTTGGGATGTGCGGCCCAGTCTTCTTCAAAGGTTGACGGGAATTCTACAAAGTCACGTGAAACAGAAGTTCCCGCTAGTGATGGGTATTTCACTTTTGAGAACATACCATGAGTACCGTGGCCCATTTCATGGAACATAGTCGTTGCTTCATCGTAGCTCACAAACGTTGGCTGGCCTTCAGGCGCCTTTTTAATGTTCATCACGTTTACGACGACAGGCTTTTGATTTAATAGCTCTGACTGGCCAACAAAAGAGCTCATCCATGCGCCGCCACGTTTGCCTTCACGGGCAAAGTAATCAGCGTAGAAGATAGCCATGCTTGACCCGTCTTCATCAAACATCTCGTAAGCTTTTACGTCTGGATGATAAACAGGTAAGTCTGGGCGCGGCTTAAGCGTTACGCCGTAAAGTTCTTGTAAGGTAAAGAAAACCCCATCTTCAAGTACGCGATTAAATTCAAAGTAAGGCTTGATTGATGCTGAATCTAAGTCAAATTTTTCTTTACGCACTAGCTCAGCGTAATAAGCCCAGTCCCATGGCGCTAGAGTAAAGTCGCCGCCGGTTTTGTCAATCATCGCTTGAATGTCTGCAGCTTCTTTTTGGGTGTTTTCAACAACCGCAGGCACCATAGAGCCGAACATGTCATATACCGCTTCAGGTGTTTTTGCCATTTGCGGTGCCAAGCGGTAGTCAGACCAAGTGTCGAAACCTAATAGTTTGGCTTTTTTAGCCCGAAGCTGTGCTAAACGTGCCACTAATGAAGCCGTTTCATTTTCGCCTGTTAAGCCACGGTTAGCAGATGCTTCCCATACTTGCTGACGTAATGCTCGATTATCTAACTGCGCCAATACTGGCTGACGAGTGGTATTGGTGATGTTAAGTAAGTATTGGCCGTCAAATCCCGCAGCAGCGGCATCCGCTTTTGCTGCAGCGATTGCAGATGTTGATAAGCCTGCAAGTTGACCCTCATCGTCCACAGTTACAGCAATTTCTTTACTTAGTCTTAATAGCCTTTGAGCAAATTCATTGGTGAGGGTTGATTGCTCTTCATTTAACTCACGGATTTTCTGCTTTTCAGCTTCAGTTAGTTTTGCGCCCGCCAGTACAAAACGCTGATGATAGACTTCAACTAAACGGACTTCTTCATCAGTCAGCGACATGGTCAAGCGGTTATCGTAAATGGTTTGAATACGGGCAAATAGCTCAGGGTTTAGGTTGATGTTATCTGAGTGGGCAGCCATTTTGGGCGCCATAATACCTTGTACTTTACGCAGCTCTGGGTTGCTATTTGAACCTGTAAGGTTATAGAAAATACTCGAGGTACGGGTTAGTAAAGCGCCACTTTTTTCCATTGCGGCAATGGTATTCTCAAACGTGGCGGCTGCTGGGTTAGCGGCAATATCCAAAATTTGTTGGTAATGCTGCGCCATACCGAGCTCAAGGGCTGGTAGATAATGCTCATCTTTAAGCTGGCTAAAGTCAGGTGCCTGATACTGTAAAACACTGGCTTGTAATAGTGGATTCTGTTGCACTGCAGCCTCTTGTGTTGTTGTTTCAGTTGAGTTGTTTGAATTGTTGTAACTGCAACCGCCTAAAGCGAGGGTAGTAGCAATGGCTACTGCGACAATTGTTTTATGCATCGACTTTCTACTTCCTTAATTATAATTGTTTATGCAATTTATCAATTGTTTCTTAATCGTATATGAAGAATGTTGGGTTTTGTGATGCCTGTAATTGTTATGGACTTAACAGAGCGTAAAACTGTGATCTAATTTATTGCAGAATGTAAATTTTGTTAATGTATGCGAGGTTTGCGGTTGTCACGCCTTACTTGCTAGTTGTTATAGCCTCAGTAATTTGCCAGAAAACCTGTTAACAGCTTCACGCTATTAAATCAGTAATCGGCTTATTTAAAAGTCGATTCGATGATAGAATAACGGCGATTATAACAATAAGGATCTTCTGTTTTGGCACAACTCTATTTCTATTATTCGGCTATGAATGCTGGCAAATCAACATCACTTCTACAATCATCTTATAACTACCGTGAACGCGGAATGAATACGCTAGTCATGACAGCGTCAATCGATGATCGTTATGGTGTGGGAAAAGTCGCCTCAAGAATAGGGATTGAAACTGAAGCGCAAGTTTTTGGTGCTGAAGATAACTTATCTAAGATGATTGAAACTGAGCTTGAAACCCAAAAGCTGCATTGTATTTTAATTGATGAATCGCAGTTTTTAAGTAAAGAACAAGTGAAGCAATTAACTCACGTGGTGGATAATTTAGATATTCCAGTACTGTGTTATGGCCTTAAAACTGATTTCCAGGGCGAGCTGTTTAGTGGCAGCCAATACCTATTAGCATGGGCTGATAAATTGGTTGAGTTAAAAACCATTTGTCATTGTGGCCGTAAAGCTAACATGGTGGTGCGTCTTGATGGCAATGGCAAACCAATGCGTGAAGGCGAGCAAGTGGCGATTGGTGGTAACGAAAGCTATGAGTCAGTATGTCGTAAGCATTTTCGTGAGTTCATTTGGGACTAATACTGTTGATAACAGTATTTTGATTAAATGAGAAGTTGAGAGCCATTTTTTGAAAACTGAAACGGGTTGGGAGTAACGCATTTCTGATCCATTATTAGTTACAGCTTTCGTTAGCTAATGATTTATATATTTGGATAAAAATCTAAATCAAAGTCTAGGTTAAAGTCTAAATCAAAGTCTAAATCAAAGTCTAAATCAAGGTCTAAATCAAGGTCGTGGCGCTTCGCCCACACCAGACGAAAGGGAAACAACAGCATTTCCCTTCTCGACATCCCTTGCCGCTCCGGCGAAATTTTCTGAAAAGCGAAAGATTTCCAACGGGGGATCGATCCAGCTTTAAACTTCGTTTGTGCTAACTTCTGACTTATTCGAAAATGCTACCGCTTCCGATGGGCCGTCCATGGCCCGACGAAAGCTAGCCTGACGTCCTGTCAGCCTCACGCTATTTTCTTCAACGTCCTCAACTCAAATTGAGTCTTTTAAATGCAAGATCTACTAGCTTTAGCTCTTTAAATTATCACCAATGCAGTCAAATCGAAGAGACAATAAACCCAGTGTAGATACGTTCAAGACCTTCGAAAACATGGATGTTTTCGCAGAGCCCACAGGGATGTGTTTACGGCGTGTCTTGGATGTATCTGCACATAAGCCTGCGGCAGGCAATGGATTAAATTGAAGTAATGGTCTGCTGTAACTGAGCCAATATAAATGAAGTTATCGTAAAACGTTTTTGCCCGAAAACTTGTTTCAAATTTTGAAATTATCATTTGAAAAAAATCAAAGTCGTGGCGCTTCGCCCACACCAGACTAAAAGGGAGTGAACAGCGACTCCCTCTTTACTCTTTATTTAAGACTTAGGCCCCGCAGCTCCGGCGAAATTTAAACAGCAAAATTTCCAACGGAGAATCAATCCAGCTTTAAACTTCGTTTGTGCTAACTTCTGACTTATTCGAAAATGCTACCGCTTCCGATGGGCCGTCCATGGCCCAACGAAAGCTAGCCTGACGTCCTGTCAGGCTCACGCTATTTTCTTCAACGTCCTCAATTCAAATGGAGTCTTTTAGATTTGTATCTTTTTATCTTTAAGTTGCCACAAATACCGTCAAATCGAAGAGATAATAAACCCAGTGTAGATGCAGCAGCGAGCTTCCAAAACATGGATGTTTTGGCAGAGCTTACATGGACGTACTCGCAGCGTCTCGCAGTTGTATCTGCACAAAAGCCTGCGGCAGGCAATGGATTAGATTGAAGTAGTGATATAAGACAACCTTGCCAATAAAAACTAATAAAAAATTCTCGGGTTTACCAATCAAACAATCCTATATCATTGAAAAGTTAGCGTTTTGGCTTAAAAGAAGTTTACATAACGCCCCAGATAATTCTCGGTTATCTCAATTCTCGGTTTTATCCACTATTTAGTCGATTGATTTAAACTTTGATGGCTGTTAAGTTATTAAAATTATTAATAAATCATGCTTAAAAGTGATTGAGTTTTGGTAAGTGGCCTTGGGGTGTTTATCGGAATTCTCGCTAATAAGCTGTTATATTTTAAGGAAGCATATGAGAAAGCTACTAGTACTTACTATTTTAATTTCTACTAATTTATTTGCTGGAGTTTACAAATGTACAGAAGCTGATGGATCAGTTACTTTTAGTCAATTCCCTTGCGAAGGGAAGCAGGAGGTGTTGCAGGAAACAGCTGTCTCTTCCAATAATGCTATAAGTGAAATAGAAAGTATTGAGGTCTTTACTGCGGGCCATATCAACGTTCAAAAAATTTCCAATAAAGAGATACTCAACCAAATAAAAGAAATAATGAGTACTAAAATATCAAAAAAAGTCAAAGGCTACTCAAGAGATGAAAATATTTTCATTATTAAAAATGCTACTAATGAACAAAATTGGCGTATCAAGTCTAATGGTGCATTACTCCTTTGGCCAAAAAACGTAAACGACGTTGCAAGGCATTATTTTTTACCAAACCATGAGAAACTTATAGGGTTACTAAATAAAATATAACAGATAAGGATAGGC
>NZ_JBFRJJ010000027.1:0-65650 GCF_041468785.1 Shewanella sp. 10N.286.52.E4 | reverse complement strand
ATATCAGCCAGAGTATCGACTGGCAGTTGTGTGGTTGCAGATACAGGATTACCTGCAATATCGATAACTTCAGCAGTTGCAATCAGGGAGCCTTGATCAAAGTCTGATAAGTCTTGAGGAGGAAGAGTCCAGATACCATTTGCTACCGTGGTGTTGACTTGATGGTTTGAGCCATTTGCATCAGATAAGGTCACCATTATCGTTTGGCCATCTTCAACATTAACCACCGTCCCTTTAATGATGACAGACGATATTTCAGCAGCATTGATAACATTATCAAGATCTTCAATCTCGATACTGATACTAGCAAGGGTGTCTTTAACTGAGTTATCAAAAGCGGGTTCAGCTATTCCTTGATAAGTGGGAGCACTTATCTCTGCATTGAGAAGTCCTTCTGCAAGGTTGGATATATCAACATTGTCTAGACGCCAACTTTCGTTGATTACAGTGACTTCTATATAAAGTTGCTGGCCATGAACATCTGTCAGCTTCAAGCTCAATATCTGGCCATTAATAGCATCTAATGCTTGACCAGAAATACTAACAGAAGGGACTTCGAATCTATTTAAATAACCATCATTGGCATCATCAATATTGACGGATAGAGTGAGTGTTACAAAAGAATCCTGCTCGCCTATTAGCGAACTAATGTTATTAGTGTCCTTTAAAAGGTTATCACCTTGAGAGTTATAACCAGATTGTGCGATTAAAGCATTGTATTGAGTCTGAATGACATTGTAGAAATAGTTTAACCCTTGTGTCTCTGAAGATGGCGTCTTATTATATGCGTTATCAGGTGCTTGGCTATCAGGGCTATTTGGCTGTGTAGAAGAGGGAGTTGATGGATTTTGAGACGAATTAATCAATAAAGTATTTGGAATAGTGACAACTTGCTGAACAACGACGATATAGGGTGCGCTTTGGTCGTTAATGAGGATATCTTCTGCGTTGATATCATATAATGGAAGAGTATTAATGACTTGTTCAGAACTAATAGCGTGCCATTGACCATCGTTCGCAATTGCGAATACGCTCGAGCCAATTTTTACGTAATACAATACATCAATGCTATCCACAATCATTTGCATTCCTTAACTTTCAATCCATTGTCATCATTAACCTATACGTTATTGATGAAATTAAGCGCAAATTTAAGCATAAACCCTGTTAATTAATTTTTAAAGACTAGTTGAATGATTTAATTGTCTAGATTCAAAATGATATAAAAAAAGAGGCCAATTGGCCTCTTTTTGTAAACAATCTAAAAAATAAAGCGGTTAACGTTAGTTATTACTTATCTTCTTTGAGCCATTGTGCTGCTGATTTGGCGAAGTAAGTTAAAATACCATCCGCCCCAGCACGCTTAAAGCAAAGTAACGACTCCATCACAATGGCTTTTTCAGCTAACCAGCCATTTTGAATCGCTGCCATATGCATGGCGTATTCACCACTCACTTGATAAGCGAATGTCGGTACGGCAAGTTCAGTTTTAACTCGGCGGACAATATCTAAATACGGCATGCCAGGCTTAACCATAACCATGTCAGCACCTTCTTGAATATCTAAGGCGACTTCATGAAGTGCTTCGTCACTATTACCTGGATCCATTTGGTAGCTGTGTTTATTGCCACCTTTAAGGTTGCCAGCAGAGCCAACCGCATCACGGAAAGGGCCATAGTAGCTAGAAGAGTACTTAGCAGAATACGCCATGATTTGAGTATTCACATGACCTGCAGCTTCCAGCGCTTCACGAATAGCGCCAATGCGGCCATCCATCATATCTGAAGGGGCAACGATATCTGCGCCAGCTTCAGCATGAGATAATGCTTGTTTGACTAGAATTTCAGTCGTGATGTCATTAAGAATGTAACCAGTATCATCAATGATGCCATCTTGGCCATGTGTCGTGAACGGGTCTAGTGCAACATCTGTCATCACACCGAGCTCAGGGAAGGCTTGTTTTAGCTCACGCACTGCGCGTTGAACTAGGCCATCTGAGTTATAGGCTTCTTCTGCCATTAACGATTTTTTCTCAGCAGGAGTCACTGGGAATAATGCAATTAGCGGAATACCTAGTTCGACCAACTCTGCAGCTTCTTTAAGTAATAAATCAATCGAGTAACGTTCGACACCAGGCATTGATGCGACTTGTTCAGTGCGATTGTTTCCCTCAAGAATAAACATTGGGTAGATAAGATCATTCACCGATAATTTATTTTCTGACATTAAACGACGGCTGAAATCATGTTTACGCATACGGCGCATTCTGCGCTGTGGAAACGCACTAGTAATAATATTCACATTTGACTCCTGATATTAATCTCATCTTATTCTGGCGAAAATTGGCAAACTTGATTTCGCCCACCGCGCTTAGCTTGATAAAGCGCTTTATCTGCTTGTTCAAGTAACAAAGTCGGATGTTCTTCAGTTTCAACAACTGCAGCACTGACTCCGATACTCACAAAAAGGGGAATAGGGCTTCCTTCCCAATTAATTGATAACTTGGATATTGCTAGGCGAACGTGTTCTGCTAGCGTCATCGCTCCTTCACTATCAGTATTCGGTAATATAATAGCAAACTCTTCACCGCCAAAACGTGATACCAGATCGGTTGGACGCTTTAAATAATCTGAAATTGTTGTCGCAATCACTTTTATCGAGTGGTCACCCGCAAGGTGTCCGTGTTCGTCATTAATGGCTTTAAATTTATCGATATCAAGCATTAACAGCGCCAACGAGGTTTGTTGACGTCGGCTAATACGACCCTCAGCGGTTAAACGACGATCAAATTCGCTGCGATTTTTCACCCCAGTAAGGCTATCGATAGTGTTTTGCTGAGTCAGCTTTTGGTTCGCTTCATTGAGTTCACGTAAGGTCACTTCAAGTTCTAAGGTTCTTTCGGCAACCATTTGTTCAAGACGCTCATTTGCCTCGGCTTCTGCCCTTAATGCTTCATCTCGGTTTTGTTGTAAACGCACGGCTTGCTCAAGTGCTTTTTGCTGCATTTGTAATTTGGCTTTACGCTCATCGTTATAACGCATAGCCAGTACAGCGGCCATTATCACAACTTCAAATGTTAGTCCTATCATTACAGGTGTTTGCGGGAATACTGCCCAGTTGAGATAACCTAAATACATCAGCCCACTGAACAAGGAACCGACAAATAGACCAATACGACCTATTGCATATAATCGGGCATTTTTGGTTCTTTTGAAGACTTGGATAAGCGAAAAAACAATCAGTATAAAGCTGATGAAGATGACTGAAAAACTCAGTAGATAAAGGGAAAATTTAAAGTCGATAAAAGAGACAATTAAGCTTAATAAAATACAATATACCGCTAAGTAACGGCCAAGTAATAACATTCGCTTGCTGTGATATTTAAGTTGCATGACCTTTTCAGTAAACATCAATGCAAAAGCCAGTGCCAGCGGGATTAAGACGGGAACAGCTAACTGTTGTAAAGAGGGCCAGTTAGGCCATAAATACTGAAATGCAATACCATGAATACTAGCCACAATAACGGTTAAACAAATCACGTAGCCACTGTAGTAACTGTAACTGAACGACCCAGAGGCTAAGGCAATAAATAGGCTAAAAACCCCAATAGCAATCAAAATCCCAATTTGAAAACCATTCGCTAAACTTTGGGTTTCAATGGCATGGCTAAAATCGTTTTTACTCCATAACACTAAAGGAAAATTGAGGCTGCCACGATTATCAATTTTGAAATAAAACGTATGCAGTTCTCCTGGTTTTATATCAAAAGGATATAAAAATAAATTACTCTGCAATGGACGCTGATCGAAGGGGAGGGTGTCTCCCATATGTTCAATATTGAGTAATTCATTATTGACTAAATGGAATAGCTTAATGCTATCCATTAATGGGTTATCTAGAGCAATAATGCGTGATAGCTGATCATTTGGATTATAAAGACTGAAGCTTAACCAGGTATTTTTAGCGCCAATTTTGCGTAAGTCATTACTGGTTAATTTACGCCATTGACTCTGATTATTGTTCTGGAGTTTGAGGCTGGCAATTTCAGTGACATCATTCGAATTATGGATGTACAGCCACGGCTTTAAGTCGATTTTAGTGATTGAAGAAGCGGTTAAACGTAGTGGGATATTATGATGTTCTGTGTTGTCAGTATAACTGGTCGCATCATAAGCATTGACACCTGTGCTTAAGATGATGAAAAAACTTGATAATAACAATGCCATTGAGCGACGTAACCAATCCATATTGTGCTTTAGCATTATCGCTCGCCTAAATTAAACAAACGAATACTATTAGCATAACAATGGGCTGCAAACTCTTCATAAGGTTGGTTGCGAAGTGTCGCGATAGACTCAACAATATAAGGCAAGTATTGTGGCAGATTTTTGCTCGACTTAGGTTTTGGGCGCATGCTTCTTGGCAGCAAATAAGGGCTATCAGTTTCAACCACGAACCGATTGTTCGGGATAAGATGTACGATACTCGCAAGTTCTGCACCGCGTCTTTCATCGCAAACCCAGCCAGTGATGCCAATATATAAATCAAGGGCGATACATTCTTTAAGTTCGGTCTCTGTGCCTGTAAAACAGTGTAATACAGCGCTTGGGAGTTTATGGCGATAACGCTTTAAAATCGCGATAAAATCATCATGAGCATCACGACAATGCATCAAAACAGGCATATTCAATGTAGCTGCTAACGCAAGTTGTGCTTCAAAAGCCTGACGTTGATCTTTTCGAGGAGAAAAATCACGGTTGTAATCTAAACCACATTCGCCAATGGCGACGACATGTTTGCTATTGGCTATTTGAGTCAGTTTATCTAAGCTATTTTCATCCCAGCTACTGGCTTGATGAGGATGAACACCTGCGGTGCTATAAAGTTTAAGGGGATATTGCTGACAGAGCTTAGCGGACTCATCGCTCTCGGCAATATCACTGCCGATAACGATTAACGGTGAAACATGATGTTCCACCGCTTTGTGTATGATGTTGTCTATATCTGCTGCCAACCGACTACTCAGTAGATTAACAGCAATATCGATATGCTGAGGCATGATTAGTTAACGCGCTTAACTCGCATAGTCGAGTTACGGTCATCACTGCCAAGCAAGAATGAGCTTAACGCACCTTTTTCGATATAGATGGTTTGACCCGCTTTTAATTTGTAGCGTGAAGTCCCTACTTGTTTCCAAGTTTGGTCGTTAGATAATTTAACGATTAATGCGCCATAAGGATCTTTACTAACTGAACTGACTTCAGCATATAAACGAACATCATCCTCTTCTTCTGACACTTGCTTTAAGCCAAAAGTCTGTTCATCTTTTTCTGCTGTATTTTTCTTTAGACCAAACTCTTGTTCAGCAGTACTGGCAGCTTGAGTTGAAGAAACACTTGCAACGGCAGGTGCAACAGTCGTAGGGGTGTTTGCTGCAACTGTTGCGGTTGCAACGGCTGTAGCTTCTGTTGAAGTTGTAGGCACTGCAGCAGGAAGCTGAGTTGCAACTGCGGTATTAACTGAAGCCGCCAATGCGTCAAAGCACATTAGGCGGTCTAATTTATCAGTATGACTGGCACAATTAGCCAGTTGTTGCTCGATGCTAGCATGAGCTTGAGAAGAGATAGCCAAAGCAAAAGTGGCAACCAAGGTTAAACGCATAACAGAATCCTTCTTTATTATTGTTTTACTAGTCCATGAGTAACAAATGCAATTAACTTTAGCTGTCGGTGCGTTCGCTCTCAGACTCTTCGTTATCTGTATCTTCTTTCGGCGTATATAGCTTGGCTGCTAATAGTCCGCCTTCAAATAATATTAACATAGGAATTGCTAACATTGTTTGAGAAATAATATCTGGTGGCGTTAGCATCATGCCAACGACAAAAGCACCAACGACAATATATGGTCGTTTTTGCTTAAGCTCTTCAGGTGTGGTGACACCTGCCCAGCACATTAATACCACAGCAACAGGGATTTCAAAGGCCAAACCAAAGGCAAAAAACAACTTTAGAATAAAGCTTAAATAGCTGCTGATGTCGGTTGCCACAGTAACACCTTCAGGCGCAACACTGGTGAAAAAGCCAAATACAACCGGGAATACAATGTAATAAGCAAACGCGATCCCTAAATAAAACAGCAAGGTACTGCTGAATAACAGAGGGGTCACTAGACGTTTTTCATGCTTATATAAACCTGGTGCAACAAACGACCAAGCTTGGTAAAGCACATAAGGAATCGCCACAAAAAATGATAAAACTAAGGTTAACTTAAATGGGGCGAAAAATGGCGCAGCTACATCAGTAGCAATCATACTGCTTGTTTCAGGCAGTGACTGCATTAATGGAATCGCCATGTAATGGTATATATCATTTGCCCAGTAAACTAAACAGATAAACACCAGCAAAACACTGCCGATAGCTCTGAGTAATTTATTACGCAATTCAAGCAAATGACTAATGAGAGGTAGCTGTTGTGACATTGATTACCCGCTAGCTTTTGGTATTTGAACTGGTTGAGTCATTTGTTGGCGCACTTGATTCAGTGCTGCTTTCAGCTGATTCCGCTTTAGGTGCATCCTTTTTAACGTCTTCTACTTGGTAGGGACGATTAACGGATTGCGCAGCATCTTTTAGCTGATCAATAGACTCTTGTAATTCAGGAGATAGGTTAGACAAACCTTTGCTTTCAGCTTTCTTTAAGTCAGCATGAAGCTCTTCGATTTTAAGCTCTTGCTCTAATTCGTCTTTAACAGAGTTTGCCATTCGCTTTAATGAGCGAATCCACCCAGAGATTGAACGTACCGCAGTAGGAAGTCTTTCGGGGCCGAGAACCACTAGCCCCAAAATTCCAATCAGCAGTAGCTCCATAAAGCCAATACCGTCGAACATAATGAATTACGCCTGTTCTTTGTCCTTTGACTCGGACTTTTGTTCAGTTGCCTGTTGAGAGGTTTTTGCAGTGCTATCTTTATCTTCTAAAGATTTTTTCTCTTCATCTTCAGGATTCATAGCATTTTTGAAGCCTTTAACTGCTCCACCTAAATCACCACCTAAAGAACGTAACTTTTTAGTTCCGAATAACAAAACAACAATTAACGCAACGATAAGAAGCTGCCAAATACTGATGCCGCCCATGAACATTTCCTCTATAGAATAAAAAAGTGTTTTTAATAATGCCTAAATTTTAGCACTCATTATATTGAGTATTATGAACCTCTAATGAATAAGTGCTAGTTAAAATTTACGATTCTTTGGTCTGGATCGCCATCCTGTGAACCAAAGCACTATACCTGCAGTTAGACAAATATAAGAAGGCCATAGTGTAGCGTCTTGATTTAATAATAGTGTGCCGCAGATCAACAATACAGCAGATGTTATTAAGAAGTAGTTACTTTTATGAGCTTTGTGTTGAAACTTCAGATACTTATCTAGCATCTGTTGTTGTGTTCCTAGCAGTTTACGACCCACTTTTAGGTTGTCGTAAATAAGCTCTGGGAATTCTGGCAGTTTTTCAGCCCAATATGGCGACTTCATTTTTACTTTGTCAAATATCGCTTTAGGCCCGACTTGCTCAGACATCCATTGCTCTAAAAAAGGTTTCGCTGTCGACCAAAGATCAAGCTGTGGGTAAAGCTGACGGCCTAAACCTTCGATGTACAGTAAGGTTTTTTCAAGCAAGACTAATTGCGGCTGTACCACAATATCGAACTGACGAGCGGTGCGGAACAACTCTAGTAATACATGGCCAAATGAAATTTCATCTAATGGTTTATTGAACATCGGTTCGCAAACCACTTTAACCGCTTGCTCGAATGCTAACACATCGGTGTTTTCTGATACCCAGCCAGATTCAATGTAAAGCTGAGCAATACGTTGATAGTCGCGGTTAAAGAAGGCTAAAAAGTTTTCTGCTAAATAGCGTTTATCAACATCATTTAAGGTGCCCATAATCCCGCAATCCATGCCAATGTAAAATGGGTTATCAGGGTGCTCACGGCTAATGAAAATATTGCCGGGGTGCATATCAGCATGGAAAAAATTATCACGAAATACCTGGGTGAAAAACAGCTCAACGCCGCGCTCAGCAAGTAATTTTAAATTGGTACCCTGGGCTCTCAGTGCTTCAACATCGGAAACAGGAATACCGTACACACGTTCCATTACCATTAGGCGGGAGTAGCAATAATCTTCATACACGTAAGGTACGTACAGTGCGTCAGAATCTAAGAAGTTATTGCGAAGCTTAATCGCATTAAGGGCTTCAAGGTTTAAATTGAGTTCCCCGAGAATCGTGGTGCGATAATCTTCAATCACTTCTGCAGGGCGTAAGCGGTTGCCTTCGCCTAGTAACCTTTCTAAAAAGCTCGCCGCTTGGCACATAAGCTGTAAATCAGCCTGTACTTGCGCTTCAACATTTGGGCGAAGTACTTTTAATACCACTTCAGCGCCATTTTCTTTGAGGTTTGCGGTATGCACTTGCGAGATCGACGCTGAAGCCAATGGCGTTTCATCAAAATTATCAAATAAGCTTTCAATCGGCGCTTTTAGTTCGGCTTCAATGGCTTCGCGGGCCAAAGCTGAATCGAATGGAGGTACTCTGTCTTGAAGCATGGCTAGCTCTTCTGCCCACTCATCATTGAGTAAGTCACGACGTGTAGATAGCATTTGTCCGAGCTTGATATAAACCGGCCCTAACTCTTGCATCGCCAATTTTAGCCGCTGAGCTGATGGCTTATCTTTGTGTTGGTTACGGAGCCAGAAAAAGCTGTGTCGCAGAAGAGAGAAGTACCAGGGTGTTTTATTACTGGGTAAAAGTTCGTCTAAGCCGTAATGTAATACAGTTTTGATGACTTGATAACCGCGCCTGATACTTGCAATTGTCATGGGGTAATTTTTTCTCTTAATTTATCTATTCGGGTAACCAGTGCCGATGTGCTATCAGCGAGTTCTTCAAGATTATCACGAAAATGAATGAATTCTATTTGATGGGGGGCAAGACGATATTCTTCGGTGGTTAATTGGCCAACGTGAGAACGTGACTTTTCAAAAACCTGCTTTGCTGAACTGGCAAGTTGTTTAGCGCCAGAAACCAACATATGCGTCGGAGCATCCCCAATATAACGTGACAAGGGCTCTGCAAAATCTAATTCAATATGACGCAGATAATGGCTAAAACTTTGTAATAAATTAACGTCGCCATCAAGCTTCAGCTTATCTTGTTTAATCAGCTCTGTTAGGCTTTCGCCTTCAGATATTTGGTAAAGTGTGGTGGCATCGGCTGTCACGCTGACATCGATATCCCCATCATAAATACTGAGTACTTGAACTTGTTTAGCAAAGACTAAATATAAAGGCCATTCAAGCTGACTTAATTGAATGCAGAACACTTTGCCGTGTAAATTTTTAAGGCGTGCATATTCACCCTGATCTTGCGCTTGTAACTGAGCAATGGCAGTTTCTAGAGCGGCGCAAGTCAGTAATGAAAAATGGTTGGGCTGCATCAGAACTTATAACCACGGTGCAATGCAACAACACCATCAGTCATGTTGGTGTAATCAACTTGCTCAAGACCTGCATCAATCATCATTTGCTTTAATGTTTCTTGATCTGGGTGCATACGAATTGATTCAGCTAAGTACTCATAGCTGTCAGCATCTTGAGTGATTAGTGCGCCCATTTTAGGCAATACTTTAAAGCTATACATATCGTAAACTTTGCGCATTACTTCATGTTGTGGCTTTGAGAACTCAAGCACCAATAACTTTCCGCCAGGTTTTAACACGCGGCGCATTGAGCGTAATGCTGCATCTTTGTCTGTCACGTTACGTAGGCCAAATGCGATAGTGATAATGTCAAAATAATTATCAGGGAACGGTAAGGCTTCAGCATTGGCTTGAACATAATCTACGTTCCCTACAATGCCTTTGTCGCGTAATTTAGTCCGACCAACTTTTAACATTGAGTCGTTAATGTCCGCTAAAATAACTTGGCCACGGTCGCCGACTAAATGTGAGAATTTAGCGGTTAAGTCACCAGTACCACCGGCCAGATCCAACACTTTCATGCCAGGACGTGCGCCCGCAGTTGCAATAGTGTGGCGTTTCCAGAAACGATGAACACCAAATGACATGACATCATTCATAATGTCGTATTTAGCTGCAACCGAGTGAAATACGTCAGCGACTAAGTCAGCTTTCTTTTCTGAATCAACGGTCTTATAACCAAAATGAGTGTTCTTTGGGTCGCCCTCAGACATCTGTGTATTCCTATAATATGCGGTAATTAACAGCGAGTGTATGCCATTGCTTGCTTTGCAGAAACTTTAATCAGCGAGAGTGTGATCCAGTTTACTAGAAACAGCGTGGAATTCAGCGATACAGAATCGATATATGCTTTTGTGTAAATAGCGCTGTAAAAACAGTTCTACTAAAATTGCCCTGCATTAGACCATAAATCTGTTCGATATTGAATAGCCTGTAAATGGTGAAATAACACATGAGCAGTAATTGATACGTTTAATCTAATAACAAGGTTCAACTATAGCCAAGCCTGTTGACATGACTGTTAGTTATTGAGTTTAAGGCGTGTTGATCTTTCAAGGTTATTTTTGCAGCGAATTATTGTTGATTTAGACAAGGCTGATGCTCTGTTATGCAGTTATTTCATATAAAAAGCCGATAACGTTGTAAAAAGTGGACAACAAACGTTGCCTGAAAGATTCGGCTAAAAACGGATTCTGCATTATTGAGCGAATTTGTTGCGAATAAAGAGTGCTTAGATTACGAGGCGGCAATTCTCTCGCCGCCGCTTAATCCGTTTTTATCTTGAGCAACGTTCAACTAGCTAAGACCAACACGCCTAATATTGGACAGGTTTCTTCGCTTGAATATAGGCATATATTAATTCGCTAACACTTTGACCAACATCTCTATTGCCTGCGATTTCACCAGCCTCATGACATTGGGGCGCGGCTTCTGCAATGTGCAGATATGCCGTTTGACAGTGTTTGGCTATATAGTGGATGTAATGACATGCATCTAACAATGGCACGCCAGCAAACGTTGATGCACTGCTGGGCATTTTTGCAATAGCATCGACATCCAGTTCGAGCGCAACAGGAAGCTGGGTTTGGTTTAAGTTGTTGGCAATTGCCTTTAAAGCCTCTTCCAAACTCACTTCTCGCCTGACCCATATTTGCTGAAAGCTATGCCACTCGCCGCCAAATAAACTTAGCTGCTCTAGAGTGGTTTCGCTGTTTTTAAGCTCATGTAGTCCTAGAACGTGGTAATAAGCTAAGGCGCCATTGGCTGTGGCGTAGCTAAAGCCATTGCCACTATGTCGTCCTTCTCGAGGTCTGAAATCACTATGGGGGTCTAGGTTTACGGCTGCGGCGGCTTGATTGAAATGAGACTTCAGCGCCATTAATAATCCATAAGCATTATTGTGGCCGCCACCAATCACAATAGGCTCAAGCTCTGCTGCGAGAATGTGACTGATTACTTCAATGACTTGTTGGTCAAGTTCAGCTGTAGCCTGTCTTAGTTGTTCTGTACTGGCGTGAGTATCGAGTTGCTTAGGTTCAATATTACCTAAAATAAGACATTCACTGCCGTTGAGGTAGCGGTTTGATTGTAAATTCAGTAGCTGGCTCATTGCGGCATTAAATGCGGTGGTTGAACCGCCACGGCCTAAGTTTGCTCTGGGGCCTGCATCTTCACTAATACCCAAGATCACAAACTGTACGCCTTGATTTTTTGCTTGTACAAGGGCATGTTTTAGCTCGCTAGGTTGAGTGTTCATCTGACTGAGCAATTGCACCTGCTGGCCTAACTTGGTTTCGCCATCGCGCGTTGATAGATATGTATCTAACCAGGCTTGAGTCATCATTTGCAGCATAGGGCCTACTTATCTCGTTATTATTGTTATGTGAGCAGTGATATCTAATTTATTCATTAGCGTTTATTTTACAGGCAATAAAAAAGCCAGCATAGCTGGCTTTAGTTTATTTATGCAATATTGAATCGATTATTCAATATCTAAAGCTTCAGGCGATAAAATCACCCCAGTGTTATCAGCATAAATATGATCGAAAGGTAGGAAAGTCACACCGCCAAAATTGACTGGAATTTCGACCTCACCAACACCATTACTGTCGGCGCCAATTGGAATTGAAGCAAGTGCTTGAATACCAATGTCCATTTCTTCTAATGTGTCTACGTCTCTTACTGAGCCATAAACAATAATGCCTTCCCACTTATTAGCAACTGCAATTTCTGCGATAGAAGCATCGACCAATGCGCGGCGCATAGAGCCACCACCATCAACTAATAATACTTTGCCTTCGCCATCAGCCTGAAGAGCATCAGCAATCAGGCCGTTATCTTCAAAGCACTTAATGGTGCTAATAGAACCACCAAAAGAGCTAGTACCGCCATAGTTACTGAACATAGGTTCGACGACATCAACAACATCTAAATACATATCACACAGTTCTGAGGTGTTGTATTCCATAGTGACACTCCTTGGGGTTAGCGATTTGAATAAATTCGCCAGTAGTTAAGCAATCTTAAATGAATTATATGAGCTTTTTTTGAAATTAACAGCGATATTCATCACCAGAATGCGATAAAGCAACAAGTTGATTTATAACCTGATGTTATAAGCAGCCATAATGATCCAGTTTAGCTTAGTCTGTAAGAAAGTAACTTACATAATGGCCTTGGGGTGAAACAAATATTGATCTTAGTCATCATATTACGGATTTTTATTACAACCTTGTATGAATTTTTGTTAATATCAGCACTTAATTAAATGCAGTTTGTTTTATTTGCTTTAGGGGCACGGACCCCCCGTAACGCTTATGGATGGCAGAGAGCCTTACTTAGAGGTTCTTATGGAAGGGTTAGACGTTGTTGAAATCATTGGTTATGGCGCATCTGTTATGGTGGCGATTTCGTTAATGATGAAAGACATTATTTGGCTTCGCTGGTTAAATTTTGTTGGTTGTACATTATTCGTTATTTACGGTGTACAAATTGAAGCATGGCCAGTGGCTGGTATGAACGCGTTCGTGGCTGGGATCAATATTTTTCATTTGATCAAAATCTATCGCACCAGTAAATCCGACAATCTTGCAGAAGCATCAGCTTAAATTTTTTGTCGAATGAGGTGTCTTCCCAAGGCACCTTACTTTTATTGCCTTAAGTAACTTTAATCACCTTAACTTAATCACCTTAACTTAATCACCTTAACTTAATCACCTTAACTTAAGTCTCGTTGGCTAAATCCTCCCTAAGTACTCTCAATTAATTCTTTCTCGAGGCAGTCTAATTAACACTTTGTCATAAAACTTTCGATAGATTGTCATGTCTCCGTCATTCGAAATATTTACAGTCCTTACAATGGTTGAATAACAATTAATCAATAAGGGCATAATTATGGCAAAGGACGTGACGTTAAGCATCGCCAACTTAGACAAGCAGTTGTTTTGTCATATTTTGACTTTCTGTCGTGATCATAAAATCACTGATTTTGCTAAAAAAGTGTCAGCAACAGGTGATGGTCATTGCTACGTGTACATGGCGGTAGGCTTATTGTTTCTTCATCCTCAAGGCAGTCATTTTTTTAATTTGATGCTTGTAAGTTACGTGATTGAACTGCCACTTTATTTGTTATTAAAAAATTCTATTCGTCGCACTCGTCCTTGCGCTGCATTTGCAGGTTTCGAGTCTGATTTTCAACCTTCAGATAAATTCAGTTTACCGTCAGGACATACTGCAGCAGCTTTTATTATGGCGTCGGTTGTCATGACAACGTTTCCTATATTGGCACCAATCGCGTTTGCTTGGGCTGGTTTTATTGGTTTATCTCGAATCGCATTAGGTGTGCATTACCCGTTAGATATTTTGGCTGGTATGGGACTGGGTATAGGCGCAGTCACCTTGGCTGAACAATTTATTTAATCCGTTAGCGTATTTATATTGCTTTAAATAACAAGATGTCTAATTAACAACTCACCGTCACCCTAAGTGTGATGCAATATTGCTTGAGTTAGCACAAGGAACTTTATGAAAATATTATATGGTGTTCAAGGGACTGGAAATGGCCATATTAGTCGTGCGCGTGTCATGGCGAAATCATTGAGTAAAACAGATGTCGAAGTCGACTTTTTATTTAGCGGTCGTAATAAAGATCAATATTTTGATATGGAGTGCTTTGGTGACTATCAAGTAAGAGAGGGGATGTCGTTTATTACTGAGTCAGGTCGAGTTAATTTGACCAAAACGGTGAAACGTAATTTATCGTCATCTATTTTATCTGAAGTTCAGCAAATGGATTTGTCTGATTACGATTTAGTCTTGAATGATTTTGAGCCTGTTACGGCATGGGCGGCTAAAAAACAGGGGGTTACCTCCATCAGTATTAGTCATCAAGCTGCGCTGCAGTATCCTGTGCCAAAGCAGGGAATGAGCTGGTTTGATCGGGTACTATTAAATAACTTTGCGCCAACAGATATTAAGCTTGGTTGTCATTGGCACCATTTTGGGTTTCCAATATTACCGCCATTTGTTGAAGTAGAACCTAACTCTGGCGATCATAGTCATCAAATATTGGTGTATCTTCCGTTTGAAAATGCCGACACTATTGCCAAATTCTTAAGCCCATTCTCAGAGTATCAATTTTTTGTTTATCACGCAGATAAACCGTTACAGGGATTACCCGAACACATAAATTGGTTTGGTTTTAATCGTGAAGGATTTAAGCAGCATATGTCTCAGTGTGGTGGGGTGATTGGTAATGCAGGCTTTGAATTGGCGAGTGAAGCGATGACCCTTGGCAAGAAGTTGCTGGTTAAGCCATTGCAAGGTCAGTTTGAGCAGTCCTCTAATGTGGCAGCATTAGAGTTATTAGCTGCAGCGCAAAGCATGGATAAATTAGATGCAGGTATTTTAAATCGCTGGCTTAAGTCAGCTTCACCTAAGCCGATTAAATATCCACAAGTGGGTGATGCACTGGTTAAGTGGCTTAAGCAAGGTGATTGGCATCAGCATCAAGTGTTGTGTAATGATCTTTGGTCACAGGTAGAGTTACCAGATAATTGGCGTAAATAAGCTAGGTAAGTGGATCGTTATACGTGCTAGAGAAGCTCTCTTTTGATGAAAATCAAAGAGAGCTTTTTAATGTGTGAATAAGGCTTAAATGGATAAGTGTTAAGCGAGTTAACTTGCTTTTGAATGGTGCTCGTGAAGTTGCTCAAGTAGTTCATCTTCGAAGGCAAAGCGGGTTTCCATTGCTTGAGCTAATTTAGAGAGATCTGCATCTAGGTCCATTAATACATCATCATTATCGGCTTCAGTGTATTTATCATTAAAGTCGAGGGCTGCATCAGTGGTTTCACTGATTTGTGGTAATAATGTTTGCGCTCTTTCTTTACTGCTTTCGCCAAATTTCTCGCATTCAGTTACCACCTGATCATAGACTTCGAAGTGGCCTTCTGAGACATAATCCACCAATTGTGCACAGAATTGCTTAACAGCATCAGCTTTAGGCAGGCTTTTAGCGGGCATGGTATATGGCGCAAGGCCGGCAATTTTGAAATATTGGATCAGCAACGTTCTGCGATGATGTAGCCATTGATCGACAAGCTTGTTAGAGCCGCCCCATTTTTGTTCGGCTTTTTCTAGTTTTGTCAGCATAACGAATTCCAGTGTTGCAACTAATCCATATCACTTAATGTATGAGAGAAAGTGACTATTGATCAACTGTTTTCTGTAAAAGATCTAATGGATCGACCAGATAAGGTCTTATTTGATAGTGATTTGTATCACGGGGAAATAGCATAAAAAGAAAAATGCCCAGTGATAGCAAGCTACCACTGGGCAAATAGATTTTTTTAAGGGCTCGATTTATCGTGCTTCTTGATTGTTCTTGCTAGCGCAGACTTTTTATACCAAAGGCGAACAAGAGGTGCAACTTTTTTATCCAATTAGGCTACCTGATACCTAAATATGGGTATTATTGTGAGCATGCTAACGATTACATTAGCAATTTCGATACTAGTTAGGGTGTTAGTTCACATTAATTTAGCATCGCTGGTTACATTAATCGCATAAGTGCTAAACTACGCGCCAGCGGATATCACTATATGTTTAGGAATTAAGCCCAATGGCAGAATTAAAGAATGATCGTTATTTACGCGCCTTATTAAAACAGCCTGTTGACAAAACACCTGTGTGGATGATGCGTCAAGCTGGACGTTATCTACCTGAATATAAAGCGACTCGCGCAGAAGCGGGTGACTTTATGTCTCTTTGTAAGAACCAAGATTTAGCATGTGAAGTGACGTTACAACCACTTCGTCGTTACGACTTAGATGCTGCAATTCTATTCTCAGATATTCTTACCGTTCCAGATGCAATGGGCTTAGGTCTTTACTTTGAAACAGGCGAAGGCCCACGTTTCGAACGTCCTACTGACACCATCGATTCAATCAAAAAGCTTTGCATTCCAGATCCAGAAGATGAATTAGGTTACGTAATGCGTGCTGTTAGCACCATCCGTCGTGAACTAAAAGGTGAAGTACCTTTAATCGGTTTCTCTGGTTCACCTTGGACACTAGCGACTTACATGGTCGAAGGTGGTTCAAGCAAGACTTTCGAAAAGATCAAGAAAATGGCTTACGAAGAGCCAGCAACATTACACATGCTTTTAGACAAGTTAGCTGACTCAGTTATCTTATACCTAAACGCACAAGTAGCTAATGGCGCGCAATCGTTAATGATCTTTGATTCATGGGGCGGTGCGTTATCTCACCACGCTTACCGTGAATTCTCACTACGTTACATGCAAAAAATCGTTGATGGTTTAACTCGCCATGCAGACGGTCGCCAAGTACCAGTTACCTTATTCACTAAAGGTGGCGGACTGTGGTTAGAATCTATGGCTGAAACAGGTTGTGATGCACTAGGTTTAGACTGGACTGTTGACATCGGTGATGCACGTCGTCGTGTTGGACATAAAGTTGCGCTTCAAGGCAACATGGACCCATCTGTACTTTACGCATCTCCTGAGCGTATTCATCAAGAAGTTGACCAAATCTTGTCATCTTTCGGTGAAGGTACTGGCCATGTATTTAACTTGGGTCATGGTATTCATCAACATGTTAATCCAGAGCATGCTGGCGCATTCATTAACTCAGTTAATCAATTATCGCCTAAGTACCATAAATAAAAATACCATAAATAAAGCGCCGCAAATAATTGATGGTGCATAATTTGGGTATTAAATAAAAGACGAGCATGGCTCGTCTTTTTTTATGGCAAGAATAAATAGAAAATTAACAAAGGACTGTTAGGGCTTGTTGAACTTTGCTGGTTGAGTTTTGTTCGAGATAAAAACGGATTAAGCGCGGCGAGTGAATTGCCGCCTAGTAACCTAAGCACTCTTTATTCGCAAAAAATTCGCTCAACAATGCAGAATCCGTTTTTAGCCGAACCCTTCGGGCAGCGTTTGTTGTTCATTTTTACTGCGTTATCGGCTTTTTATGTAGAATAACTACACCACAAAGCCTCTGTCTTGTCTAAATGAACAACAATTTGCTGCAAAAACAACCTTGAAAGATCAACATGCCTAGACTATATAAATCATTGTTTTAACTATTTAGGTGCGCTTTATCACAAAGTGAGAATGGAATATTCTATTTTGTGATCTTTGCAAAACTCTTCATGGAACTAATTTGATATTTTATGCTCATTGTGAGAATAATATTAATAAGCTGACTAGCTTTGTTTTATGGTGGGATGGAAGCCACATCTAGTAGCCTTTGCCAAAAGAGAGATAAATATGAAAGTTCAAATTATTGTTGCGTTAGTATTCTTTGCTATTTTTGCTGCACTGCTACCTGGTACCCATTACATCTATGTTGCTAATGCTGGTTACTACATGGGGCAATTCGTAACTGTTGCTGCAGTATTGCTAATGTGGGGCTGTTTAGCTGCTGGTTTTGTGAGTCTTTTCTTCCACAAAATTAAAGCTTTGTACCTTTCAATTGAAAATGGCTAGTCACAGCCTGATTCATTGAGAGTGATGCTCGTAAACGGGAATACTCTCAGAATGATTATTTAGCGACGCTGTCGATAGATAATATATAAAGCCACCATTTTAAGGTGGCTTTCTTGTTTTTTAACCTTTGTTTTTTCTTAAAATATTGCAGTAGCAACGAAAGAGTTAATGGGTTGCTAGCTCAATCATAAAGTGACTTCCTTTTCCAGGGGTACTTTTTATATCAATTCTGCACTTTAATAAGCCTAATAACTGCCTGACAATGGCTAAGCCAACTCCGAGTTGTGGCAGCGCTTGATTTGGCTCAAAGTTAAGCTGCTGCATAGATAACTGTTTCAAAGCCTCTACTTCATGCTTGTGCATGCCTGCGCCAGTATCCTCAACCGCTAACCACGTTTGATCATGATGTGTTTCACTGTAAACCGTTATCGTGCCGCCTTTAGGTGTGTATCGCAGTGCGTTGTCGACGAGATTATTTAAAATCCGCCTCATCAGCTGAGGATCGGTATAAACCTGCAGTTGATCCGTGACATTAAAATCTAATCTAATCCCTAGTTTTTTTGCTCTAGGGGCAAAAGTTTGATTTAAATCGAGTAAGACTTCACGCAAATTAATTTTAGCTATTTGAGCACTGATTTGGCCATTTTCAAGGGCGGCAAGCTCAAGTAACTGCGATAATAATTGCTGTAAGTTTTGCCCTGAATTGGCAGCATATTCAATGTATTCTGCTTGACGCTCTTCAGGTGGTGACAGTAACCAAGTATCAATATAACCAATCAACGAAGTTAATGGTGTCTTTAAGTCATGGGATAAGTGAAGTAAAAAGTCATGTTTGGCCTGTTGTTGTCGTTTCACTTGTTGATGTTGCTGGTTTAACTCTTGCAGCAAGTGATTAATGTGCTCACTGAGCTTTTTGATTTCTAAGCTGCCGTTATAGCGATTCGGCAAAGCCAAATTTTCTTCTAAGGGAGCGTCTTTAAGGCGAGTTAAATCACTGGCAAGCTTTTGAATCGGGCGAGTGAAAAAACCTAATAACAGCACAAATAGAATCAACGCGAAAATCACCCAAAAACCGATTGTTGCGCCCCAAAGTTTAGGCTGGTTTTCTGAATTAATTAATGCCTGCCAACTGTCATAATCCTCGCCGCCAATGATTACGTATAAGTATCCACTATGAAGGCCGTTTTCTGTCACGAGTGGACTGACGGAGAATATTTTCTGGGTTTCAGTTGAGCGTGGATCTGTGCCTAAAATCGGTAAGTCACCACCTGCAATAAACTGCTTAATTTGGCTAAGGTTGACGCGATCTTTTTTGATTTTTTCTTCTTTGGCATCATAAGCGATGACACGGCCTTCGGGATCAAGGGTATAAATTTCAAAGCTTGGCCCTAACAGCATAAAGTCATGAAATGCTTCCTTTAGCGCGGCATCTGAGGTAATACCTTGTGAAAGTAACGGGTTGATATGCGCCATATGTTCGGCAAGTTGCAGATGTAATGATTGCTGAATTTGATTACGACTAAATTCGTGATTCAGTTGCAACCACTGCCACAGTGCGACAAATAACAGTAATACCACCACAGTCGCAGATAGGAACAGCCGGTTAAATAATCGATTCATGATGCGGGACCTACCTTGGTTCGACTAGGGTGAATGAAGTCAGAATACTGAGTTAATTTGAAGTGCGTTTAATTCAACAGCGCTAATGCGCTCCAGCTTCGGGTGGTGAAAATTTGTAACCGACTCCCCATACTGTTTTGACTAATTCCGGGTGGCCAGGGCTTCGAGAAAGCTTAGTGCGCAAGCGATTTATATGGCTATTAACAGTGTGCTCATAGCCGTCATAGTTATAACCCCATACTGCTTCTAATAACTGCATTCTGCTAAACACTTGCAGGGGATGCTGGGCAAGAAACAGTAATAAATCGAACTCTCTCGCTGTGAGCTCTAACGTACTATTGTTAGACACTACTTCGCGGGTTGTTGAGTTAATGGTGACCCCGTTAAACTCCAATTGCTCAGTTTGTACTTGTTGTACTTTACTGCGCCTGAGCATGGCTTTAACCCTTGCTCGAAGCTCTAATACGCTAAAGGGTTTGACGAGATAATCGTCTGCGCCAGCTTCTAAGCCTAAAACAATATCGGCTTCTGAATCTTTGGCAGTTAACATCATCACAGGCAATGATTTTCCAGCTTCTCTGAGTTGCTGGCAAAGCATAATGCCATCACCATCAGGGAGCATACGATCCATTAAAATCAGATCGAGTGATTTAGTGTCGATGATTTGCATGGCTTGGCTTAAGGTCGTGGCATGAAACACTTCGTAGTTTAATGCCGTGAGATTCAACATAATCAGCTTGGCTAAATCTTGTTCGTCTTCAACCAGTAAAATATGCTGCTTTATCTGGTGGCCGTTATGCTTAGTGTTATCGTTCATCCAAAATTTCCCAAATCAGATCCCTAATAACCAGACCTGAGATGGGAAGATTAAATTTCAACCTGTTTGTTTTTTATTTGTTAACAAACTTGTTTAAGCTTAATCATGGATGTTTTCACTATTCCGTTCGACTAATCGAAATGGAGATTGCCGGATTATCAAAACGATGTGAAGGCGTTAATACACTGTCCATCAATCCGTCGTACATGGTGATCACACCAGGATGAATATGAACAAAATCTACATCATCACGTTCTGAGTTATATCCTTCGCCACCATCAGCAGGTCCAGGCATCGTGCCTTGTGCTTCTGAATTGGCTTCGGTGCCTGCATCGTAAACCATACCGCGCATCGACACTGACTCATCAACAGCCAACATACTAATGTCATAACTATTTAGGCCAGTAAACGCATCATTGGTGTTGACTAACATTGTGGCGACAGTGAGATTGGCAATGTCTGCTTCATCAAGTGTCACAGTGATAGTTTCTGACATACCCGGCATTAAAATTCCTGCGCCACTGACCGTAGACGTTACGCCTTCAATTGCTGCAACATCTGCAGCATCGCCGCCTTCAGCAATTTTTTCCAGTGCAACATTGGCAGCTTCACCTGCTTGCCACAACATCACATCACTACTGTGCGAGGCAATGGCAATCGGTGACATAGGTTGGTTAGCCGTTAAATTGGTCACGGTAACCGTATAAGTCTGCATTACAACAGTCGGTTCAGGCGGAGTAACAGGTTCTGGTGTAGGTGATTCATCGTCATCATCAGAACAACCACTTAGTCCTAACACCGCAATTAATGCTACTGCCGTTAAGCTATATTTATGGGTATGTTTAGTTTTACTATTTATTAAATATCTCATCGCGAGTCCCCTTATTTGACAGTAACAACTACTTTCGCAACAGGGTTTAACCAGCGATGAATGCGGCTATCTAAATCACTTGCGCCACCGGCTGCATCAGTATCACCAAGCACACCTGGATGAGTGTGAACATTAGCATTAGTAGAACCATCCATAACACCAGTACCATTCATACCTCCGTCACCACCAGGTGCTGCAGGAATACCTGGAACGCCTGCCATACCGCCGCCATTAACCATTTCATCATTGGCTTCAGTGCCTGCGTCATAGGCATTTAAGTAAACTGTATAACTACCTGCTTCAGTAGGGATTTCCCAACCATCTAAACCGATAAAGGCATCATTGGTTGGTAGCACCATGGCAACAATTGAAAGGTGCGTCATTTCCATGGAATCAAGCATCACTTCGCTGACATTAGCCCCTGGTGCTAGTAATCCCATCGCAGGGTTAACTGCGGTAAAACCACCTGCGCCCATCACAGCAGCGTCTAAATCACCAACATCGCCACCTTCGGCCATTTTTTGCAATGCTGGTGTTGCTTCGGTGCCGACTTCAAATAAGTGGCTATCAGCATCATGAGCTGCAATTAAGATAGGGGTGAAGTGATTACCATGGGTTAAGTTAACCACGCTAATTTCTAATTCTGCAGCTGTGGCTGAAACACTGAATAGACCAGCAGCCACTAGGCCAAGTGAAAGCAGAGTCGCTTTAGTTTTCATTGATGCAGATGATGTTGATACTGAAATTGACGGTTGTACTTCTGACGCCTTTAAGACTGATGATTTCATAACAGAGCTCCTTTTGTTTAATTGCTAACGATTCTGGCAAAGGGATCTCACTGTGTTATCGCCAAATTATCACAAAAGATTAACATCGTTTATTTTGCCGAATTTATTGTGTAGTCTTGGCGATATAATGATGACAATTGGAGTCAATATAATAATGATAAGAAACTTAACTCCTGAATATTTTCAACAGGTTATAGAATTAGGTAATCTCGTGCATGGTGAAGGCTATTTAAATTTCGCCTCCCTTGAAAAAATTTATCAAATGGGCATAAAAAATCATATTAATGCGCATTTCATCGCGATAAGTGATGAAACTTCACAGATTGACAGTCAATCAACTATCGTCGGTTTTCGATTAACTTATGCGGCGGGAAAGTGGCCCATTGATCAATGGTGCACCCCAGATAAATGGCCAGTTTCCGTTGAAGATATGTGTTACTTCAAATGTAATACTGTGGCAGAAGGTCAGCGAGGGAAAGGCATTGGTTCTCGGCTATTGCAGGCTTCAATTGCAGCAGTAAAGCAGCAAGGGGCTAAAGCTGGTGTGAGTCATTTGTGGCAGCAAAGCCCCAATAACTCGGCAGTAGGCTACTTTACACATGCTGGAGGTGAACTGATTAAGTTGCACCCGAGTCGCTGGAATCAGCGACATGACAACAGCGATTACTTGTGCGTGATATGTGGTGATGACTGTCACTGCACCGCTTGTGAAATGGTGATTGAATTTGGCTAAGTTCGCTTCAAAACATCATTTTTAATGTATTTTCAGCACAGCGATAAATGAGTACCTTGTATGCCCTCAAGTTATTACGATCCTTTAATCAACAGCACGCCAGCATCGCAACCTTTTGCAGATAGTTATTGGGCATCGACCCAAAGTTTGCCAGTGCTATTACCTTCACTTAAGAGTAGTCAACAAACAGATGTGGCGATTATCGGCGGTGGGTACACAGGATTACTAACAGCGTATTACTTAGCAACTGAGTTTAATATTGATTGCCGTGTTCTTGAAGCTAATCAGGTAGGGTTTGGTGCCAGTGCACGAAATGCGGGGTTTGTGCTTAAAGGTTCAGGCCGTTTAGGCTACTCAGCTATGGCAAAGCGGTGGGATCTTGCTACAGCACAAGGTATTTATCAGGAGTTCAGTCAAGCGGTAAGCCGAGTAGAACGGCTGATAAATCAACACCAGATAGCCTGTGAACCCCAAGAACATGGCTATCTTAAAGTGGCGCATAACCCCAAAGCGCTTAACAGCCTTAAAGCCGCCGCTGATTTTATTCAGCAAAACATGGCGCAAGACAGTGATTTTACGGCGCAATTTATTAGTGCTGATAAGTTTAAAACTCAATATCTCAATCATCATCAAGCTTATGGGGCATTAAGGCTTAATGATGGCTTTGGTGTAAATCCGCTGAAATTGTTACTGGGTTATAAATCACTGGTTCAGCAGCAAGGTGTTAGCATTAATGAGCAGTCTTGTGTTGTCGATTGGATTGAAGAAAATGGTAAACATCGACTGCTTACCGAGCATGGTGAACTGTTGGCAAACAAAGTGATAATGGCGGGAAATGCCTATTCACCAAAACAGTTTAATCAGCGAGTGGATGACAAGTTTTTACCCATTTTAAGTAATATTATTGTCACCGAGCCATTGACCGATGATGAGCTAGCCCAAGCGGGTTTGTATACTAACCAAGTCACCATGGATACCAGAATATTAAAGTATTACTTTAGGCTGCTACCTGATAACCGACTGTTATTCGGCGGAAGAGGCGCGGTATGGGGCAAAGATGCGGCTGAACCTATTTATGGTCAGCGCTTAAAGCTAGCTATGGATAAATGTTTCCCGTATTTAAGCCGCAAAAAAATTGCCTATAACTGGACAGGTTGGATCGCGGCATCAATGGATGACATGCCCCATGTGTACAGTAAAAATGGTGTTGGATATAGTCTAGGTTATTGTGGCGCAGGAGTATCTTTTAGTGCTCAAGCCGCCTTTAGGCTAGCTCAAAGTATTGCTGGTGAATCTTTACCTGATTTACCGCTTTATAACGCGCCACTGCCTGCGATGCCCTTTACCAAAGCAAGGCGAATAGGGCAGTGGGGTTATTATCATTATGGTTGGTTAAAAGATCGTTTAGGGTAATCTGATACATAACAGCCACCTAATGAGGTGGCTGAAATTATTGAATATTGAATACTGAAAGCAGCTTGTTAAAGGTAAAACGATCAGTGTCGCTTTGACTGTGAACGCTGTTTTATCATCGCCACAATTTGCGGCATCAATGACATCAGTATCATGCCAAACATTAAACTGTATTGATAAATACTAAAGCTTTCAGACATTAAGACGACCCCAGAGACAATGCCGGCAATAGGATTCGCAATGCCGCCAAAAGTGAAGTCAACCACAGACATCTTTTGCAATAGCCACACATACAAGCCATAACCGAGCGCTGTGTTGAGGATGATAATCCACATTAAGCCGATAAAGTTCAATGAAGATACGCCTGCAAATACGGCGTGATATTGCTCAGGCTGAAGCAGCATTTGAATGATTGAGGCAACAGCAAGGATGACACCACCGATAATTAACTGCCAAGTTAGCACTGTCCACCAATGAATACGCTTGCCAATACTCTTAACAATGGTGCTGCCGACAATAATACACATTATGGCGCCGAGCATGGCTGTTAAACCAATTGGGTCAAGCGCAATTGCCCTTGGGTCAAATAGCAGCCAAGATAATACGATTAAAATAGCACCACTTATTGCTTGGACTTTTTTAGGTCGAGTGCGGCTAAATAACCAGTGAAATAGCATTGCAAAAACGGGCACTGACACCATGCCCACACCAGAAATAGCCGCAGGCAGAGTTAGCGCCATAACAAAGATTAAGCTGAAGAAAATGGCGATATTTAACAAGCCAATGCTGGTTAATATCCCCCAATCTTTTGCCGCGGGGAGTGACGGTTTTAATGCTAACAGGATCAGTCCTGCAGGCAGTGCGCGCAATGCTCCCAGCAATAATGGTGGCCAATCCGTTAGGGTGTATTGAGTGACGGCGTAAGTCGTCCCCCAAAAGAAGGCAGGGATCATTGCCAGTAATATATTCATTGCGCGATGTTACCTTTAAAAAGAGAGGGTTTTAGTATGCAGCATTTGATACTGACGCGTGGTTGATATCAAGGCTACTTAATAAACTATTTAATAGTCCTGATGCGCCAAAGCGAAAATGCTGCGCCGTTACCCATTCTTTACCTAATAAATTGCTCGCCAAGGTTAAGTATGCAATAGCATCTGCAGTGGTTCTCACTCCACCTGCAGGTTTAAAGCCGACTCGATCAGCAACATTCATCAGTTTAATCACAGTCAACATTATTTCAGCCGCGGCTAAGGTGGCGTTGGTTGCGACTTTTCCGGTTGAGGTTTTAATAAAATCAGCGCCAGCCTCAATCGCGATGCGTGATGCTTGCTCAATGAGTGTAGGCTCAGCAAGTTCGCCTGATTCAATAATGACCTTCAAGGTAATATCGCCGCAAGCTTGTTTGCATTGCTTCACTAACTCATAGCCAACAGTTTCATTGCCAGCGACTAAGGCGCGATAAGGAAACACCACATCGACTTCATCAACGCCGTATGCAACCGCAGCTTGGGTTTCAGCTACAGCAATAGCGATATCATCATTACCATCAGGAAAGTTGGTCACAGTTGCAATTTTGACTTGTGGTGTCCCTTGCGCCTGCAGGTACTTTTTGGCCAAAGGTATAAATCTTGGGTAAATACAAATGGCGGCTGTTGTGCCAACGCGGGTGTTTGCGTCTTGACATAGTTTTTCAATATCAGCTGCGGTTTCATTGTCGTTAAGTGAAGTTAAGTCAATTAGCGTCAATGCCTGTTGTGCAAATTGTTTTTCAGTGGTTTCTAAAATAGCGGCCATGTGGTGTTCCTTAGCAACAACGCCAGTAAACACTGACGTTGTTATTGGTATCAATCGAAATGGTTAAAGCGAGAATGAGAAAAAGATGCCTGCAATGGCGGCACTTAATAAGTTACTGCAACTTGCAGCAATTAAGGTGCGTACGCCGTATTGGGCAATAAAGTCTTTGCGTGAAGGACATAAGGTACCGAGTCCACCAATTAAAATACCAATCGAGGCAATATTAGCAAAACCACACAAGGCGAAACTAATGATCACTTGTGATTTTTCATTCAGCACTTGTAACCCAGCCTCGGCAACGAGTTTAGGGTCTTGCAAGTAAGGTGATAAATCAGAGTAGGCGACAAACTCATTAACAATTAGTTTTTTTCCGATCATTGAGCCCGCTATACCAATATCTGCAACAGGCACACCCAGTAAAAATGCCAATGGCGCAAAAATCCAACCTAGAATAAGCTCCAGGGTTAGTGTTAAGCCAAATATTCCCCCCACACTGCCTAAGATGGTATTCACCAGCGTGACCAAACCAATCATGGCAATTAACATCGCACCAATAGCCGCCGCCAGTTTTAAACCACTCATGGCGCCTTCACCTGCAGCGGCCAGAATATTAACCGGAGGTTTTTCTGTAAAAGTGATTGATTTGCTAATGGTATAAGTCGGGGTTGTGGTCTCTGGTACAATAATTTTTGCAAATAAAATACCGCCAGGTACTGCCATAAATGATGCCGCTAATAAGTATTCCATATTAACGCCCATCATGGCGTAGCCTGCGAGAACGGTGCCAGAAACTGACGCCATACCGCCACACATAATGGCAAAAAATTCTGAGTCGGACATTTTAGGCATATACGGTTTGACGACCAAAGGTGCTTCGCTTTGACCAACAAAGGCATTTGATACCGCTGACATTGATTCTGCTTGGCTGGTGCCGATAACTTTAGCGATCGCGCCACCGACAATGCGGATAACAAACTGCATGATCCCTAAATAATACAGCACCGAAATTAATGCCGAGAAGAACACCACTAACGGTAACACGTTCAAAGCAAAGACAAAGCCGATACCCTCAACGGAGAAGTTAACTAAGTTGCCAAATAAGAATTGAATACCTGATTTACCGCTATCAAGCACTGCATGAACACCGTGAGACATGCCTTCAAGTAGCGTGCGCCCCCAAGGGACATAAAGCACTAACGCGCCGATGGCCATTTGTAATGCGAACGCCGAGCCAACGATGCGAAGTGAAATAGCGCTTCTATTGGTCGAGCACAAATAGCCAATGGCTAATAGTGCAGCTATACCTAAAAATCCGACTGCAAACATACTAACTCCTACGCGTTGAAGTGGTGTGCCATGAACTCGTTAATCAGTTCGATAAAGTTAGCTTCAGCTAACTTGGCGCATTTCAGCGTTTGCTCATGTGATAGTTCCACATCACCTAAACCTTCAGCCATATTGGTAATGGCACAAATAGCCAGTACAGGTAAGCCACAATGTGCAGCAGAAATGACTTCAGGAACCACTGACATGCCAACCACATCACCACCGATGATTTGCATCATGCGAATTTCAGCAGGCGTTTCAAAGTTAGGCCCTGTATAAGATACAAACACGCCTTCATTCAGGGTAATGTCATGGGTATTAGCGACAGTGAGTGCCTTGTTTAGTAGGGTTTTGTCGTATGCATTGGCAAGGCTGAAAAAGCGTGGACCATAGGCTTCATCATTTGCCCCGGTCATAGGTGACTCAGGCATGGTATTGATGTGATCATTAAATACCACTAACGAGCCGACATCGATACGTTCTGGGCGCAGCGAACCTGCTGCATTGGTGACCAACAAAAACTCACAGCCTAGACGTTTAAAGACTCTAACCGGTGTCGTCATCACTTTCATGGTTTGGTGTTCGTAGTAGTGGCCACGACCTTTCATACACACCACGTCTACACCATTTAATGTGCCCAACACCAGCTCACCAGAGTGGCCCTGTACTGTACTAACAGGAAACCCTGCTAGATCTTCGTATGGAATGACAACTTTATCTTGTAATTCATCGGCAATAACACCTAAGCCAGAGCCTAAAATAAAGGCCGCTTTAGGTTCAAAATTAGGTTTACGTGCTTGAATTGTATTGATTGCTACAACAACGGGATCGATGCTCATAATGTACCTCAGGATTAGTAAACTCACTCGATACTAGCAAAGCACTTTTCCGATAAACATCGTTAAAAAACGGTTGATTATGCTATATTTAAGGATGATTGTAGGCTTGCACTTTAGTGGTCAATAAAACTGGTGAGATCAATGGTTAACAAGCAAAAACTGTTAAGTGAAAAAGTGACGATGAAGATGCTGCGCTATTTTTATGCCTTATCGCAAACAGGGCATTTTGGCAAAGCAGCCTCACAATTAAGCATTACTAACTCGCCATTGAGTACCCAAATTAAAGAGCTAGAAGCGCATTTAGGGGTAGAGTTAGTGAAACGCAATTCACGTAATGTCAGCCTGACAGAGTCCGGAAAAGTGTTACAGGCCGAGTGTGAACATTTATTTCGTTCATTTGAGTATTCTATGCTTAAAGTGCAGCATGCTAGTCGTAAGCACACTCAGCAAATTAAGTTAGGAATTGTCAGTTCCTCTTTTTGGGCAGGGTTTGGCGAAATGGTCAAAGGTTTTAATCACAGTTACCCTGATTACCATATTGATTTAATTGAGATGTCGCCGCGAGAACAGCAGCAAGCTTTACTGAATAAGAACATTGATATTGGTATTGTACGCTTTGCAGATGCGTTAGATATTCATCCATTACGAACACGGGCGCTAACCAATGAACGCTTTGTGGTTGCGTTAGCAGAAGGCCATCCGTTAACGACAAAAAATACATTAACGCTGACCGATTTACGCGAACAAACATTTACCTTTATGCGCCGTAAAAACTCCGCATCAGCCGATTTGATCATCAATGAATGCCGTCAAGCAGGTTTTATCCCTGAGGTGGGCAAAGAGTTCATTGAGCCCACGAGTTTGATGGCCTATGTTGGCATCAGTGACTCGATTGCCGTTGTGCCATCAAGTTTTACCGCGCATCAGTGGGAAGGCATTGAGTTTATTTCGCTCTATGAAAAAATACCAGCCAGTTTATGCGCAATTTATGATAATACTGGCTTATCCGCTTCGGCCAAGTTGTTCGTCGACGCGCTGCGGGTTAACGCCCCCATTTGAGACATGCTATGGTTTTTTATGAAAACCAAGCATGGGTTCAAATCGTATATGCGGGTTAACTTGGACTTAATTCAGCTGCGTTTTCCGTCTCAACTAGCGGCTCAATTTTGATGTTGAAGTAAGCATACGATGCACTGATAAATGGGCAGACCAAGTTAAATATCGCATAGGGCAAGTAAGCGATAGTCGCTACACCTAAGGTGCTTGCCATAAATGCGCCACAAGTATTCCAAGGAATTAATGGGCTGGTAACAGTGGCCGAGTCTTCAAGGGCGCGGCTGAGGTTCACAGCAGCAAGTTGACGTTTTTGATATTCAAGTTTCAGCATCCTTCCAGGCAGTACAATGGCGATATACTGGTCGGCAGTAATCACGTTAGCGCCGATACAAACCCCTAATGTAGTGATGATTAAGCTACTGGTACCTGTGACTAAGCTAAGAATGCTTTCTAGTAATCTTGAAAGTAAGCCTGTTACTTCCATGACGCCACCAAACGCCATGGCACAGAGAATTAACCAAACGGTAGTGACCATGCTGCTCATACCACCACGGCTGAGTAAGTTATCCAGTACCTCATCGCCCGTGGCTGCCACGTAACCATCGAACATCGCAATCCAAATGCCTTTAATGATCGCCACAAATGGCAATAAATCGGGCTCATTAACATACGCTATGATGTTGTCGAATTGGAAAAGGGCTGCGCAAATTGCCCCTGCAATGGTACCTAAAATGACGGTAGGGAAAGCGGGCATTTTCTTGTTTGCTAAAAACAGCACGACTAACAGGGGTAACAGTAAATGCAGGCCGGGGTCGTAGGTTTGCTCAAGCAGAGCTAACGTTGTGCCTAGTTGCGAGTCAAAACTCGACACATCAGCAGACAAGCCAATAATCGTAAACACAATGAGCGCAATAATGATGCTTGGCACGGTTGTCCAAGTCATATGCTTGATATGACTAAAAATATTAGAACCTGCAACAGCGGGCGCAAGGTTGGTGGTATCAGATAATGGCGACATTTTATCGCCAAAATAAGCACCACTAATAATAGCGCCAGCGGTGATATTAATATCTAAGCCCATTGCCGAGGCAATGCCCACCAGTGCAATACCTATTGTACCGGCCACCGTCCATGAACTGCCGATACTGATAGCGACTATCGCGCACAAGATACAACTTGCAGCGTAGAAATATTTGGGGTTGAGGATTTGCATACCGTAATAAATCATTGTCGGTACAGTACCTGACAAAATCCAAGTACCAATGAGCGATCCCACAGTAAATAGAATCAGCAATGCGCCTGTGGCGATACCAATACTGTTGACTATTCCGCGCTCCATTTGGTTCCAGCTGTAACCATTTTTATAACCAATCACGATGGCAATACACGCAGCAAGGATCAGCGCTATTTGGTTAGCACCTGAAGAGCTGTCAGATGAAAAAAGGTATACCGCAGCGCCAAGCATAGTGATTAATGCAAAGACGGGTAAGAGTGCATCAAGCAAACTCGGCTGCTTGATTTGAGAGTCAGACATAAAGCTATCCCTAATGTTATTTTTATTATAGGTCGTGCTAGGTATAAGTTATTTTTAGCCTTGGTTACTATTGTTATTAAATTGTGACGGTGCGACATCCTGCCATAAAGCAGTAGCTCAAGTCGATGTTTGTGGGTCGTTGTTATAGGCGTTAATTGGATTGGATTTAGCTGGTTTTAACAATTCAGACATTTATTAAGCATAGCTATTCATAATAGTTATTTAGCGTGCATAAATACCCATTTAAAATATTACCGAAAAATGTCGATGTGATTTGAACTGCTTGTTCGAAGGCATTAAGCGGTTAAGTTTAGACCTTAAACAAGCTATATGAGGGTTGAGTCCTTCAAAAGCGATTAATTGCTTAGATCTGTAAAGGGTAGACTGCGGTTATTGAGATTTTCCTTTATTGAGAGGCTTTCGCACCTCAATAAACCGCCACGATATATAGGTATTACATGAATAAAAAACAAATTGGCGCAGTGCTTATGTCGCTATCATTTAGCGCATTGGGTGTTTCAGCGACGGCAAATGCCAATGAAGCATCTGAACAAGCTCAATTAGAGCAAGCTATGAGTGAAATGGTGGTGGCTGAAACATCTATGCTGTTGCTAGAAGAAGGTGATGCGTACCATACTGAGTTTACGAGAATTGTAGCGACCCAGTTTAGTGAAATCCTTATCACAAAAGAGCAAGCTAAGCAGTTATCGTTGCAGAAAACCAAGCATTTCTATTTTTCTGCAGAGCATGACGTAGAAACATTGGCACAGGTGGTTTCAGGTGTGATTGATACTGATGCACCGACCTATTTCTCAGTAAGCTTATTTCGCGAATACAACCGTAATAATGGTGGCTATCAGTTTGGTGCCAAAATTACTGAGTACGAAGATACCGATAACCGTGATTAACCCATTTTTCATTTGAATCACCCCTTTGCCGAGCCCATGCTCGGCTTTTTTGTTTTAGGGTCGCAATTTGATTTTAGCAAACTGGCTTGTAGTGAAATAACCGTCGATAATAATGTTATATGACATCAATAAATTCCGTTTCAGAGGCTTAATTGCAAAATATGACAGATGACACTATAAAGTTATCGACTTTCACTACTAACGCAACAGACGATGTTATTGAGTTATTTACTCAATCGTTTGGGGATGCTGAGGGCGAGGCTGAAGGCAAGGTGATTGGTCACTTAGTTTCTGAATTGATTGTGACAACACCTGAGACTGACTTGTTGGGCTTTGTTGCAACCATAGAAAACAAGATTGTAGGGGCTATCTTCTTTAGCCGTTTAACATTAGCGAATAAAGCCAATGCATTTATTTTATCTCCTGTTGCGGTGAGCACTGCTTTTCAAGCAAAAGGGATTGGCCAAAGGCTAATTAACTTTGGCTTAAAGCAGCTTAAAGACAATGGTGTTGAGTTAGTATTTACTTACGGTGACCCTAACTACTACGTTAAGGTTGGCTTTAACCCTATCAGCGAAGACTGCATCAAAGCACCTCTTATCCTGACTTACCCTGAAGGATGGTTAGCACAGTCATTAGTTGGCACCGAGATTGAGCCGATTGAAGGGGATAGTTTTTGTGTGGATGCACTGAATGAGCAGTCATACTGGTAATTGGGTTTCGGCAGAAATGCCGAAGTGATTTTTTATTATTTAAATTTACATCTACATCTACATCTACATCTACATCAAGATCGTGGCGCTTCGACCACACCAAAATCAAGGGGGAAAGCGCTTGTCCCCTTGATAATCCCTCAGCGCTCCGGCGAAATTTAAAAAGCAAAATTTCCAACGGAGTATTGTTTATCTTTTGGCCTCGTTTTGATTCTGCTTCGTTCATCTTCAAAAATGACTAACGCTTCCGATGAGGCATTTCGTTTTGTTCTCAGTAGCTGAAAGCAAAATCAAGGTCGTGGCGCTTCGCCCACTCCAGACCAAAAGGGTATCAACAGCAATACCCTCTTGGATCACCCTGCCGCCTTTACGAAATTTTCTGAAAAGCGAAAGATTTCTACAAGGATGGCTCCAGCTTTTAGCTTCGTTTTGATTCTACTTCGACCATCTTCGAAAATGACTAACGCTTTCGATGGGGCGTCCCTTCCCCTCGAAAGCTAGCCAGACATCCATGTCTGGACTCACGCAATTTTCTTGATGCTCTCAATTCATATGATTAATTCAAACTTTTAAGTATAAATCCTTTTAAAACCCCAAATGAAGTTAAATCGAAGAAGTAATAATCCCAGTGTAGATGCAGCAGCGAGCTTCCAAAACATGGATGTTTTGGCAGAGCTTACATGGATGTACTTGCAGCGTCTCGCAGTTGTATCTGCACAAAAGCCTGCGGCAGGCAATTGGTTAGATTGAGGTTATTTTACGAAAGGCTTTTGATATATAGTGATAATAGTCGTTCAGGTATATAACTTAAAAACTAGGCAAATAAGAACCTATGAGTAAACCAAAGAAGCTATATAAATATGAAGCATTTAGCGTACAGAGCTTGAAAAACTTACAGTCTCGAACCCTGTATTTCGGCTCCCCGTTAAATTTTAATGATCCTTATGATTGCGCAATTAGAGCAAAAATTTCTGAGCCAACAAGTTCGGAAATAAAAGTATTACAAGAGTTTCTATATAAAGATGCAGAGACTCCAGATATAACTCTTGGAGCATTAAAAAATTCTAATAATGATAACTTTAACACCTTGATTAAGAATCTTTCGGATCATCGTGTGCGTTCTTACATAAACCGTAATATGAAAAATATTGGTGTTACGTGTTTTTCTGAATGTAATGATGATCACTTAATGTGGTCTCATTATGCCGATAAGCAAACAGGGTTTTGTTTAGAGTTTGATACTTCACAGAAAATGTTTTCGCAAGTAAGAAAAGTTGAATATCCAGATACCTATCCAGAAATAAATGCAGTTAATTTATTGGTACATCAGAAATATGGAACGTGTATAGATCATTTATACATAAAATCAGAATCTTGGGAATATGAGAAAGAGTGGCGATGTATCCATCCAGTTGCCGGGACTTGTTGCAAATATGAACTAAATGCTTTGACCGGAATATATTTTGGACCAGAGATAAGTAAAGATGTTTTAGATATTATTTGCTTGATAATTCGAGAACAACATCCAAATGCAAAGTTATGGAAAGGAAAAAGAAGCCAAGAAACTTTCTCAATTAAATTTGATCTAATTGAATAGTTATTTTCAGAAACTAATTTAAACAAAAATCCCTGTGATTTTGGGTATTAGCTACCATCACAGGGATTTGCTCTTAGCTGATTTGAGGTTAGTGGGTTAACAACTACTAACCTCAAACCAAAAGTTTATGCTTTCCCTTGCTCACGTGCAATTGCACGGTATGCAATATCAGTGCGGAAGTAGACGTCATCCCAGTGGATGGCATCGACTAACTTGTATGCGCTTGCTTGTGCTTCGGTAACTGTATTACCTAACGCAGTAGCACACAATACGCGGCCGCCCGATGTGACGACGTGACCATCTTTCATTGCTGTGCCAGCGTGGAATACTTTGGCGTTGTTGTCGCCTAAAGATAAACCGTCAATCACGTCAGCTTTGCGGTATGCATCTGGGTAACCGCCTGCTGCAAGTACAACACCGACTGCTGCGCGTGAATCAAATTCTGCAGTCACAGTATCTAACTCACCACGGGTGGCTGCTAGACAAAGCTCAACTAAGTCTGATTGTAGACGCATCATGATTGGTTGTGTTTCTGGGTCGCCAAAGCGGCAGTTGTACTCAAGTACTTTTGCGCTGCCATCTGGAGAAATCATTAATCCTGCATATAAGAAGCCTGTGTATACATTGCCTTCTGCTGCCATGCCATCAACCGTTGGGCGGATAACATTTGCAATCGTCCAATCGTGAACGGCTTGGGTGACAACAGGGGCTGGTGAGTATGCACCCATGCCGCCAGTGTTAGGGCCATAATCGCCGTTATCACGGGCTTTATGGTCTTGGCTGGTGGCCATTGCTAAGATGTTTTTGCCGTCTACCATCACGATAAAGCTGGCTTCTTCACCTTTTAAAAATTCTTCGATAACGACGCGAGAACCGGCTTCACCGAACTTGTTGCCAGCTAGCATGTCTTCGATTGCCGCATCAGCTTCAGCTTGGTCAGCAGCGATAATCACGCCTTTGCCTGCTGCTAAGCCGTCAGCTTTAATCACAACAGGGAAACCTGTTTTTGAGGTTAACTCTGCTGAGTACGCTTTTGCTGCTTCAATTTCAGTGAAGTTTGAGTAGTCAGCTGTTGGGATGTTATGACGTGCTAAAAAGTCTTTGGTAAAGGCTTTTGAAGACTCAAGCTGCGCAGCGCCTTGGGTAGGGCCGAAAATCGGTAATTTTGCTTCGTTAAAAGCATCGACTACGCCCAGTGCTAATGGCACTTCTGGACCCACAATCGTCAATTCAATTTTGTTGTCTTGAGCAAACTTAACTAACTCTGAAATCGCTTCAACGTTAATGTCGACGTTTTCTAGTTTTGGCTCTAAAGACGTGCCCGCATTGCCTGGCGCGACAAATACAGTGTCAACTTGTGGTGATTGTGCTGCTTTCCAAGCTAACGCATGTTCGCGTCCGCCGCCGCCAATAACTAATACTTGCATCTTTTAATCCTCTTATAGCTGCGCCATAGTCTCAATTTCTGCTTCAAACATGCTCACTTATGCTTATAAGCTCCGCGTGTTTTCATTGAACTTGAAACAATGGCTTGCTCTAATATGCTTAAAAATTCCATGGTCTCAATTTCTGCTTCATTTATAGTTATAAACTCCGCGTGTCTTCATTGAGCTTGAAACAATGGCTTGCTCTAATATGCTTAAAGCTGAACTTAGTACATCGCTTATTAGCATTAACAAGCGATGTTAAATCGTATTTAGTGACGGAAGTGACGCATGCCAGTAAATACCATGGCAATGCCGTGCTCGTCTGCCGCTGCGATGATTTCTTCATCACGGATTGAGCCACCAGGTTGGATGATACAGCTAATACCTGCAGCCGCTGCTGCATCGATACCGTCACGGAATGGGAAGAATGCATCTGATGCCATCACTGAACCTTCAACCACTAAACCTTCGTCAGCCGCTTTAATGCCAGCCACTTTAGCTGAGTAAACACGGCTCATTTGGCCTGCGCCGACACCGATAGTCATGCCATCTTTTGCGTAAACAATCGCGTTAGATTTAACGAATTTAGCCACTTTCCAGCAGAACATTAAGTCAGTTAGCTGCTCGGCTGTTGGTTGTATTTTTGATACCACTTTAACGTCAGCCACATCAACCATGCCTTGGTCGCGGTCTTGAACTAATAAGCCGCCGTTAACACGTTTGAAGTCTTGAGTCGTGGTTTTAGTATTCCACTGGCCGCACTCTAATAAACGTACGTTAGCTTTTGCTGCCACGATATCACGTGCTGCTTGGCTTATTGTTGGCGCAATAATCACTTCAACAAATTGACGGTCAACAATGGCTTTTGCGGTATCAGCATCTAACTCTTGGTTAAAGGCGATGATGCCACCAAATGCTGACGTTGGGTCAGTTTTGAATGCGCGATCGTAAGCTTCAAGAATCGTGTTGCCTAATGCCACACCACAAGGGTTAGCATGTTTTACGATGACACAAGCTGGGCCGTCAAATTCTTTAACACATTCTAGTGCTGAATCAGTATCGGCGATGTTGTTGTATGACAGCGCTTTACCTTGCAATTGTGTTGCACTTGCAACTGAGGCTTCATCAATGTTGCTATCAACATAGAAAGCCGCTTTTTGATGGCTGTTTTCACCGTAGCGTAAATCTTGTTTTTTGATTAGCTGAGTGTTGAATGTACGTGGGAAGCTTGAATCTTCGTGACACTCATCTTTACTGTGGGCAGGAACCATAGTGCCAAAGTAGTTAGCAATCATGCCGTCATAAGCTGCAGTGTGCTCGAACGCTGCAATCGCTAGATCAAAACGGGTTTCAAGTGTGGTGCTACCTTCGTTTGCTTGCATTTCTGCAATGACGCGGCCGTAGTCGCTAGCATTAACAACAATCGTGGTGTCTTTATGGTTTTTAGCGGTAGAACGCACCATTGTTGGGCCACCGATATCGATGTTTTCAACAGCATCGGCAAGGGTACAACCTTCTTTTGCTACAGTAGAAGCAAATGGGTATAGGTTAACGGCAACTAAATCGATTGGTTTGATGGCGTTTTGTTCCATCACGATTTCATCAATACCACGACGGGCTAGAATGCCACCGTGTACTTTTGGATGCAGAGTTTTAACACGACCATCCATGATCTCAGGATGACCCGTGTAGTCAGAGACTTCGGTCACTGGAATATTATTATCAGCAAGTAATTTAGCGGTGCCACCAGTAGAAAGTAATTCTACGCCTTGCTCATGTAATGCTTTAGCAAACTCAAGCATTCCAGTTTTATCAGATACGCTTAACAGCGCGCGACGAATAGGTCTGACAGTATTCATGTAGGTACAGTGTCCACTATTTATTTTAAGGAAGTTTGGCAAAACAGAATTACTCGAACACAGTTGCGTGAAATCTGTTTTGCCAAAGTTCCTACGCCCTTCATCTTATTGTTTTTAGGTGGGCCGTAATGAAACGCGCGTATTTTAACGTAATCAGTGTTATTTCGGGAAATTTATGCGCGATTTCACAATATTGAAATAAGAACAAAGTAAGGGGGTGAACTTTGTTCTATAAAACCCTTGACCTTGGATTTAACTCCAAGGTTTATAATTGGCTTATTAAGCTGGTAAAGGTTTGAATTTAAGTTTTCACTGGGCAGGTAAATATATGTATCGAATTGGCGAACTCGCGACTTTATTTGATGTTAAAACAGATACGCTGCGATTTTATGAAAAGCACGGTTTATTGACATCTTCAACTCGTTCAGAGGCAGGGTATCGACTATATAGCCAAGATGATGCGCAAAAATTACGTTTTATTATTCGTGCGAAAGCGGTCGGCTTTAGTTTAAATGATATTGCAGAGCTGTTATCGATTGAGTTGGACAAAGCTAATTGGGCCTGCGCCGATGTGAAAGGCTTGGTGGATACCAAGTTAGAACAAGTACAGGCGAAGATCGCAGAGCTTGAATTTTTTGCCAGTTCATTAAATAAATTATCACAGGCGTGTTGCGGCGGACCTGATAGTGCTGAGCACTGCTCTATTTTAGAGGCGCTAGAATCAACCGATAAAGAGTTAAGCCCAAAAGTTGAACATCACCTTCATGCAGAAAAGCAGGGGTAGGACATATTATGTTATTAAGTAATTTTATTGAGTTATTTTTAGAGTCAGCGCCGTGGCTGTTATTAGGCCTAGTGTTGGCTGGCTTGTTAAAAGTGTTTGTGCCGATGGCGTGGATGCAAAAACAGCTGGGTGGTCACGGTTTAAAAACTGTTGTTAAGGCTGCTGTTATTGGCGCACCTTTGCCGCTGTGTTCATGCGGGGTTATTCCGGCGGCAGTGGGACTTCGTCGCTCGGGTGCTTCAAAAGCTGCAACGACATCATTTTTAGTGTCGACGCCTGAAACGGGTGTCGATTCAGTAACGGTGTCTTATGTTTTATTAGGGCCATTTATGGCCATCATTCGCCCTATTGCTGCTATCACCAGTGCTGTTGTGGCTGGGCTATTAGTCGGACGAGATGATAAGCCTGAAATCGTTGAAACTAAGTTAGATAAGGGTGAAAAATTAGCCCGCGAGCTTGGCGATAAAGGTGAAGTGACTTCTTCTTGCTGCAGTAAAAATAAAGCCAGCGCAGCGCCTAAATTTACACCTGATACAGCGCCTATGATGGCTAGTACAACTGAGACTAAAAGCTGTTGCTCAAGTAAGGCGGTACAGCCTGAAAAAACCAGCTGTTGTTCTAGTAAAGTGGATAAAGCTGAGGTTAAGTCAGACAAAGCTAGCTGTTGTGCAAGCAAAGCGGATAAAGCTAACCTTATGGCAGAGGAGACCAGTTGTTGTTCAAGTAAGCCGGATCTCGCTGCTGAATCGTCTGAAAGCTGCTGTGAATCCACTAAAGACATGGCGACAGAGCTTAAAAATGAGTCAATATTATCAAGAGTGAAATCAGGGTTGGTTTATGCCGCCACTGATTTAGTCAGAGATACCACGTTATGGTTGTTGGTGGGGTTATTCTTTGCAGCATTAGTACAGACGTTTGTGCCTGGTGATTTTCTTGCCAAGTGGGGGGATGGCATACTGGCTATGTTAGTGATGGTATTGATTTCTGTGCCTATGTACATCTGCGCTACAGCATCCACGCCGATTGCGGCTGGTTTGTTATTGGCTGGTGTTTCACCTGGTGCGGTATTGGTGTTCATGATGGCAGGTCCTGCTACTAATATCGCGACTTTAGGCGTTGTCACTAAAGAGTTAGGTAAGCGCGCCTTGTTTGGCTATCTAGGCGGCGTACTGGGTGTCGCATTAGCGTTTGGTGTATTGGTTAACTATCTTGTGGCAGAGTTTGGTTTTGTGGTGATGCCGCAAATTGGTCACGAGCATGAACTGCTTCCTTCGTATGTCACCATGGGCTCGGGTATTGTGTTGGCACTATTAATGGCAAAAGTGATTTACGATAAGTTACCTAAAAAGAGTATGCGAAGAGATTGCTGTTCTTAATGCTTGTATAGGTTGAACTTTAATTACTGAAAATATGCCCACCAATAAAGGCCCGAAAGGGTCTTTTTTGTGTTTAAAAGCCATGGGTTAAATCTTTTAGTTAATGATACATTTTGTCACCTAGTTTATTGATTTATAACCCTCAAGTTAGCATTCAGGTCATACTTGTTAATATCAGCTTTACCTAAACAAGACACAGCTCAAGTTTTTAATTTAAACAATATCATATTTGTTAAATTTCAGATCTCATGTGATCAGCGTCACTCATTTCACTAAATGGAATACCTAATATGCGCGCAAGTGCCTATTTAGTTGGTATTAAAAATAACGGAGTGATGATGAAACATTTAACGAAATGCAAATTAGCATTTGTTATCGCAGCGGCAGTGGGGATTGCAGGTTGTGGTAGTGATGGTAAAGATGGCAACCCAGGGGAACCAGGTCCAGGACCAACCCCACCAACAACAGAAACATCAGAAATTACAAATGTAGATGTTATCCATCATGCGGTTGAAGATGGACAAGTAACGGTTGAGTTTGGCATTACCAATGAAGATGATATTCGCATTATTGGCTTAGAAGATGCCGAGTTATATCTTGCCGCGTTAACTGAGCATGGTATTAAGCGTAGTAACAGCAGTGATGAAAATCCTGTCGGCGGCGCAGCAAAAGCGAGTGACGAAGGTGCTTCGTTAACTGAGCTTGAAAATGGCAATTATGAGTTTATTGCACCAATGGCAGCAGTAACTGCTGGCACTGAAGGTATTATTCGCTTTCAAGTGGGCGGCGGTGACATCGCAACATCTGACTACATCGTAATTGATAAGCCAGAAGCAGCGATGACAACGTCAACAGAAGCTTGTTATACCTGTCACGTTGATTACTCAACTTCAAGTTTCAGACATCCATCGCGTGTAGCGGTTGATTTAGAAGGTGAAACTGATTTTGTTGCTGGTTGTATGACTTGTCACGGTCACGTTACTCGTGACGACAATGGCTCAAACACCCATATGCAAAAAATTGGTCATATCAATCACCAAGGTTTTGAAACTGGTTTTGAAGTATCTAACTGTACAACTTGTCACGTAGATCCAATCACGACTGTTTATAACCAACAGACTTGTATTGATTGTCATGATGCAGCAGGTGTTGCAAACACTGAAGTTGAAGCAACATTTAATAGCTTTAACCAAACTGGTGATGACTGGCGTCAATTCCACACTGTAATGACTGAACGTAAAGAATTGAAGGAAGAGCATGTTGTTTCAGCATCAGCTCCTTACTTTGTTCAAGGCGAAGAGTCAGGAGAGTGGTGTAGCGATATTTCTCTTCACGATGTTGAAGAAAATCAACTTAACTTAGGTGAACTAGTGGATGCTGGTACTGTTTCTGTATCTAGCTACTTACATGGGTACTACGAAGCGTCAATCACTGGTCGCGCTGCGTCTATGAGCGTTTCTACATCTGGTGAGAGCATGGCTTTATGTGGCACTTTAGATGAAAGCTTCGTGGGTTCTGAGTTATTTGCTTCAGCACGTATTACGTTTGATGGCTTAGTGAGCATGACTGCTCATTCAGATATCGTCAGTGCTGAAGGTGCGTTCATTCATGAGTTTGATCGTCGTCATAGCGTTACTGCTGACAGTTGTACTTCATGTCATAACTCTGAAGGTGATTACCATAAAGGTGGCACTTTTGATGAAGGTGGTATTGGTTGTATAGCATGTCATAACAATGGCCAAGATCGTAATGCTAAAAGCTCAGCACCAGGCTTTGGACCAATGGTTCACAGCATGCACTGGGGTGAAGGTAGCGATGCAGTGACTGGTGAGCCGAACTCAGCAACTAAGCTAAATGCTGAAAACTGTGTTGCTTGTCATGCTGATGGTATCGATTTATACGAAGTGCCAAATGCGTACATTAAGTCTAAAGCATTCAATGGTGGTGAAGCTGGTGTGATGACTTCTCCTGTTATGGCAAACTGTTTTGCTTGTCATAATGATGAGAAAGCACAAAGCCACATGGAACAAAATGGTGGTGAGCTAAACGTACCAGTAACTGCTGATTGGCATACTCAACCTACATCAGAATCTTGTGCCACTTGTCATGCTGAAGGTAAATCTTTTGGTATCGAAAAATTCCATGTTTTTGAGCGTTAAATAGTTATTAATATAAGCTGGTAGAGTTAGCTTAAATCAAGACTAACTCTTAGGTTTGATGTTTGAATAAAAAAAGCCACTAGTCATAGTGGCTTTTTTATATTCTGAATTTGGGATGATTGACACAAGATTATATATTGCATTCAAATATAATTAAAAACCATTTGATACATATGGTTACACTATTAATTGATGGTTTTTAGTGTTCCAACCTTAAAATAAACTTAACTCATTATTAATCCTGTCTATACTTCGTATGTTTAACCGTAATGCGAACCTTAAATTTTAATATAAAGGCTTGAAAATAAAGGTTTTTAAAATATTAATCATTTTTAAGGTTTTAAAAGTCATTTAAAAACAACAGCTTAAGCATTTGTTAAATTCGTCTTTGATTATATAAGAATGTGTTGATTAAGATCTGGTTCAAAGTTCTACCATAAAGGCGATAAAATATACGTCTTGTCATGGCGCATGTGATTCTAGTCACTATTTAACAATACAGAAAAGTCTAATATTAAAAACGGGTTATACCTACAAAGTAGTATCAAATACATTCGGAGTGATGATGAAAAACTTAACGAAATGCAGATTAGCTTTCGTTGTTGCAGCAGCAATGGGGATTGCAGGCTGTGGTAGCGATGGTAAAGACGGCGAAGATGGCGCACCAGGTGAACCAGGTCCAGGACCGACTCCACCTGTTACAGAGATGTCTGAAGTGACTCATATCACTATGATTTCTCATGCAATTGAAGAAGGTCAAATTCGTTACGAATTTGAAGTAACTAACGAAGAAGATGAGTTAGTTGAAGGCCTAGTTAAAGCTGAAGCTAAATTTGCTGAAAAAACTGAACGTGGCGTGGTATTAAATCGCGATGGCGCAATTGGTGGTTACACTGATACCACTAAAGAAGGTACCGTGCTTACTGGATTAGGTGAAGGTCGCTATGAGTTAGTAGCAGCAATGCCAGCAGTAACAGCTGCATCAGAGGGCATTGTTTGGTTACGTGTTGGCGGTGATGACTCAACTCAAATCGCTCGTTCACAACCGCTTGTGGTTGATAAGCCTGAAATGATCCACACAACAACGTCTGAAACATGTAACAGTTGTCATGTTGATTATGGCGATTCAAGCTTAAAACATCCTAGCTATGCCGCTATTAATATAGATGGTGAAGCAGATCTTGTTGCTGGTTGTATGGTTTGTCATAACAACGTGTCTCGTGCTGAAGAAGACGGTGGTTACGCTACTAACACTTTGCAAAAGATTGGCCATATCAATCACCAGAAGTTTGAAAAAGACTTCACACCGACTAACTGTTATACCTGTCACGCAGAGCCTGTAATAAATACTAGCATTGCGGGTAACGGTTGTAGTGATTGTCACACAACGGATTCTGCTTCTGCACAATTCATTATGGCAAACAGTGATTTTGATGCACGTGAATTCCATGTTAAATCAGAAAAAATTGGTATCGATGAGCGTCAAGTGATCCGTGCTGAGCATTCAACTACACTTTCTGCTGTATACATGAATGACACTGGTGCTTACTGTACTGACCTAAGTTTATTCAAAGGTGAAGAGCAACTAAGCATCGAAACACTATATGCTGACGGTACGCTAACTTATGCAAGTACTTACTTACATGGTTACCACAATGAATCTATTGTTGGACGTGAGTCTCGTAGCTACGAAGAGTCTTATAACAGCGATGGTTCTAAAACTTTCTGTCATTCAACATTAGATCTACAAACGCCGCAAATCATGGCGAGTTCACGTGTTACATTTAATCATGGTGAAGATGCATCTTATGATGGCGTTTCTTTCACTAGCTACTCTCCAGTTGCTGAATTAGCAGACTTAAATGTAGTGAGTGATTACGATCGTCGTCACGCTGTGACAACAGATAGCTGTACCACTTGTCATAACAACGAAACTAACTACCACAAAAATGGTAGCTACGTTGAAGGTGGTTTAGATTGTGTTGCTTGTCATAACAATGGCCAAGACCGTAGTGCTAAGAACTCTGCACCAGGCTTCGGACCTATGGTTCACAGCATGCACTGGGGTATCGGTAATGAACTTTCTGGTGCTAAGCAAGATGAAGATGGTAACAACGTACCAAATTCAGCAGACAGCTTAAACGCTGATAACTGTGTATCTTGTCACGCTGAAGGTATCTCACTAGCTGAAATTCCTAACCAGTACATGCTTTCTAAAGCATTTAATGGCGGAACTTCTGGTGTGATGACTAGTCCAGTAACAGCTAACTGTTATGCTTGTCATGACAGTGCATCAGCGTTAAGCCACATGGAGCAAAATGGCGGTGAGCTAAATGTTCCTGCTGGTGATGATTGGTACACTCACGGTACTGCTGAATCTTGTGCAACATGTCATGATACTGGTAAGTCATTCGGTATCGACAAGTTCCATAACTTCGAGCGTTAATGTCGTTAGCTAATGCAAAGCATTAGTGTCGCGAGATGATATAGACGGCAAGATTGTTAACTAGTTTTTGCTAAATCTATATAAGTATTGAAAAAAAACCACTATTTACCATAGTGGTTTTTTTATGGCTAAAAAACATTCCAGGCTATAAATTGAGCAAGTTTTTTCGAGTATATTTTTATTTTTCAATATCTTAGTGTTTACGGTATGAGTTGATCTACACTTTTAATCCTCTCAGGCTTAAAGTGGTATGAAAAATCTAAAAGCTCTCTTATAACCTCAAGATATACGTCATAATTCAACGATAAGATTTTTAAACTTTTCTTCATCTTTTAGCTGTTAGTATTATTTTTTTCTCAATGCTGTTGTTTAAGTCATTGTAAAGTAATGTAAAGATAATACTGTTAAAGCTTTGTTGTTGCATTAGTGGCTAGTGATATTGATCTGGCTCAACTTTTTAACATAAACACCTCGTTTTAAAACATATGATACAGACGGTTGTGACAGTCATCACTCTTCTTTGATCTGCATAAGGTTATATTAAATTAACTTTATACCTATAAAGTAGTAACAAAAATAATTAGGAGTGATGATGAAGCATTTAACCAAACGTAAATTAGCGTTCGTTATTGCAGCCGCTATGGGGATAGCAGGCTGTGGAAGTGACGGAAGTGATGGAGAAGATGGTGCGCCAGGCGAACCAGGCGCACCTGGAGAACCAAGTACCCCAGTGACAGAAGTTTCAACAGTGACTAATGTCGAATATATTTCACATCTTGTAGGAGAAGGTCAAGTTACCCTTGAGTTTGAAATTACAGATGAAGATGGCACGTTAATTAATGGTCTTGAAAATGCCGCTGTATATTTAGCTGCAAAAACTGACCATGGAATTCAGCGTGCACGTGATGGCTCTGTTGGTGGCAGTGCTAGCGCGGGTGGTGATAGTGCCACAGAAGGTGCAACGTTAACCATGTTAGATGATGGTCGCTACGAATTTGTTGCGCCGATGGCAGCTGTTCAAGCGGATACAGAAGGCTTGATTCGTTTACAAGTGGGTGGCGGGGATAACATTGCATCTTCACCTTACATTATTGTCAACAAGCCTGAAAATACTCATACCAGCACAACTGAAACTTGTTACTCGTGCCACGTAGATTATGCAACATCAGATATTAAGCACAGTAAGTATGTTGCCTTAAATACAGAAGGAGAAGTTGATTTTGTTGGCGGCTGTATGGTGTGTCATAACAACGTACCTCGTGATATCGACGCTGAAGGAAACTCTTTAGACACTGGTGGTTATGCTAAAAATAGCATGCAGAAATTGGGTCATATTAACCATCAGAAATTTGAAAAAGATTTCACCCCAACTAACTGTTATACCTGTCACGCAGAACCTGTAGTTAATACTAGTATTGCTGGCAATGGTTGTAGTGACTGTCATGGTAATGGCGAGTCAGGCGTTATTGTACCTGCTGACGGATTCGATGCGCGTGCTTTCCATGCTGAATCATCTTCTATTGGTTTAGTTGAGCGTGAAGAAATTCGTGCTAACCATTACACCACAACAAGTAACCCATACTTTAATCCAACTATGGATGAGTGGATTGACCACAAAGACGTAGCATGGACTTCAGGTTACTGTGTTGATATCGCATTATTTGATAACTCAGGTGAAACACCTGTGCAATTAAATATTGGTGAAATGTATGAAGCCCATGAAGTGACTTATGGCGGTGCTTACATCAACAACTACCATAATGATTCTATTGTGGCTCGTGTGATTTCTCATGGCGCAGAAGGTTATATTGAAAACGAAGATGGTTCTCGTTCAGTGTGTTACGGCGAGCTAACAGATGGCTTTGAAGATGCTAACTTGTCAGCAAGTTCACGTATCACTATCGCAGATACTAACTGGGAAGATAGTGATGGTGAGTTCGGTGTATCTTTCACTGGTTACAGTGAAGTCGTTGACCCAATTAACTTTGAAAAAGTGCAAGATTGGGGACGTCGCCATGCAGTAACTGAAGATAGCTGTACGACTTGTCACAACAACGATACTAACTATCATAAAAATGGTGGATACCGTGATGGCGGCTTAGATTGTGTTGCGTGTCATAACAACGGCCAAGATCGTAAAGGCGCTTTATCAGCTCCTGGTTTCGGACCTATGGTTCATAGCATGCACTGGGGTATCGGTAATGCACTTTCAGGTGCTAAGACTGATGAAGAGACTGGTGAGAATGTAGTTAACTCTGCAGCAAGCTTGAATGCTGACAACTGTGTGTCTTGTCATGCTGACGGTGTAAGCCTAGCTGATGTGCCTAATCAATATATGCTTTCAAAAGCGTTTAACGAAGGTACTGATGGCGTAATGACTAGCCCAATTACAGCAAACTGTTTTGCATGTCATGATTCAGATTCAGCATTGAGCCATATGGAGCAAAATGGTGGCGAATTTAACGTTCCAACTACCGATAAATGGTTTACTGAAGGAACTGCTGAGTCATGTGCAACGTGTCATGACACTGGTAAGTCGTTTGGTATTGATGTTTACCATAACTTCGAACGTTAATCACATTAGGTTAATCTAGACGTTAAAAGTGTATTACAGCTCCACCTTGTTAGCGCTGTAATAACAGGAAGCCACTATTGGTAACAATAGTGGCTTTTTTTATTTGATATCTAATAAGGCAACATTATTTACAGGCTCTTATTTTCTGCTGGTTAGGCTCACTTCTCGTTATTCCTGCTCAAGTTTCACCTTGCTCATTCTTACTTTATAACGATCATCTGTCGAGACGGCTTAATAAAGTTGACTGTAATTCGCACTAGTGATCTCATTCGTGATTATTAATGTAATAAAGAACTAATAAGTCTCTATTGCTACGTATTTAAGATAGTTTTATGCGAAATAAATGATGAAAAAATGACGAATATACGGCGTATTGATTAACGAATTGTTTCCTAAAAATTAAACCCACCTATCATTAAACAAGTGGGCTTATGTTCATGATTCATAAAGTTTTGATAATCATGCAGATTTTTCGCTTTAATTTACTGACCAAATATGACGTTAAGCTTTTCAGCTAAACGAATGCCAGCTTGTTGCAGTCTTAATTCAACTGTTGGGGTATGGTTGAATATGTACTGGAATCGAAGATCGGGTTGATCATCACGATTCTTTTCTAGCTCGTATGTTCCTGCACGTAATGCTTTAGATTCATCTGCCCAGTCATAATAGCTTTTTCCTTGCCAGTTTTTGATGTCTTTATCTGAGATACGTTCAATAAACCCTGTGTATTCGGTGTAGCTTAATTTTTGATGCTCAATAATTTTACTGTCCCACACAGAGTGCAGATTTGTATCGTCTCCAAACCATTTCAGTTTTACTTTATTACCGCCGTGGTCGTGGCTATGGCCAACATGCAATGGCTGATGAATGTCGCCGACAAAATGGACATAAAAAGCCAGTGCTTCCCATTTATCTTTTTTTGTTGTTTTTGGATCGATTAAGATTTTTTCATATCGCTCAAGGCTTTCAATAATGTCGCCTTTAGGATTTCTTGTTACTGTCTCCCACGTTTCATCATCTTCAATAGACACATAGTGCCAAGGTGAGGAGTGGTACCAATTTTTATCTGAACGGATTTCATCAGGCCAAGTCGACATTTGTGCCAGTGATTCACCTTTTGTTAATGCATTGATATTACTTTGTGCTGTTGGTGATAGATTATTTTGAGCGAGCTCGCCAATAATTCTATGACCTATTTGACCAAAAGCATGAACGGGCTGGCTGATTGCGCTAGCTAACGTAATTGTTGCGCTTAATAGAAGTACTGCAGGTTTCATTATTATTATTCCTTTAGCGATTCAGCCACTTTGACCCTAGTAATGTGACCAAATCGATGGTTTAGAAGGTTTGTATATTATCTTTTATTTATTAATTTTTTGTGACGAAAAAGCCGAGAAACCTTGGTCTGTATGGCTTTGGTTGCATTTGTAAAGTAAATTGAGCGCGAATAGTTTAGGTTTTGTTGAGAAATAGTTCAAGAATGACATGATTTTGAAACAAATTGGTTATAAAATCCGCCCTGAAGTTTTTACTCTACAGCTTCATATTAAAAGCTAGATTAACTAGCAAACAAATTAAAATATAAAAATATTTCAGGGGTCTGAAAATGTTAAACAATAAAATCAGTCGCTTAGCACTAGCGACTTGCTTTGCTATGGGTGTTTCTCTACCAGCCATGGCAGCCGATACTGCATCAAACATCCGAGGCCAGATTGTTGGCCCTCAAGGAAATGCTGTTACAGATGCAACAATTACTATCATCCATGAACCAACAGGGACTGTAACAGAAGTGTCAGTAGGCGCTGAGGGTCAATTCCTTGCTCGTGGTCTTCGTGTTGGTGGTCCATATATCATCAAAGTTGATTCAGGTAAATTTGCTGATGATATAGAGCAAGATTTATATCTAAACGTAGGTGAAACATTACGTTTTAACCGTACTCTGCAATCTGCAGCTGATATGGAACGTATCGGTGTTGTCGGTAATGCTAGTTACTACCGCAGTGCTGGGGCTAACAGCGAGTTTGGTGCAAAAGAAATTGCTAACGCACCAGGAATTAGTCGTGATCTTAAAGATGTATTGCGTCAAAACCCAATGGCTGTAGTGGGTACCGATGGTATTTCCATGAGCGTAGCGGGTATGAACCCTCGCTTTAACACCTTCGTTGTCGATGGTATTTCTCAAAATGATGATTTCGGCCTTAACTCAAATGGTTATCCAACTCAGCGTTCACCTATCTCAATTGATGCAGTAGAAAGTGTTGCGTTAAATGTTTCTCCTTATACTGCACGATTAGGTGGCTTTACTGGCGCGCAGATTAATGCGGTAACTAAGTCTGGTACTAACGAAGTTTCTGGTACCGTTTTTTACGAAATGACCAATGACAGCATGGCTGGTGAAGGTCTTACTCGCGCAGATGAAGATGGTGTTCGTGAAAAGGTAGAACAAAAATTCGAAGAAAAAACCTTTGGAGGCACCATTGGCTTCCCAATCATCAAAGATAAACTGTTTTTCTTTGGTTCTTATGAAAGCTTTGATGCGCCAAAATCTGCTGAATGGGGACCTGAAGGAGCTGGTTTTGGCAACAACTCTGACATTACAGAAGCCGAATTGCAGCGTGTGAGAGATGCTGCAGCAAGCATTTACGGTCTAGAAAATATTGGTGCTTACGATAAAACCCCTCAAGAAGAAGATAAGAAAATTCTGGCTAAAATTGACTGGAATATTAACGACGATCACCGTGCCAGTTTTACTTATCAAAATACCAAAGGTAACTTAACTAACAACTTAGCAAGCAACTCAAGCAGCATTAAGTTATCAAGCACTTGGTATAACAAAGAAGAAATCTTAGAGACGTACGCTGCTAATTTATACAGCGACTGGACTGAAGATTTCAGTACTGAAATTAAAGTGGCATACAAAGATACCACTTCAAACTCAAACACCATTGATGACCTAGGTATTGGCCAAGTTGAAGTACAAACTTACTGGTTCCCAAATGCTGAGGAACCATGGAAAAGCTTTGGTTCAGGCGACAAAGTTACCTTTGGTACTGATAAATCACGCCAAGCTAATGAGCTAAATAACCAAAATTTAGAAATGCGTTTTGTTGGTGATTACTACTTAGGTGATCATGAAATAGGCTTTGGTGTGCAATACAATAAAATTGAAGTATTCAATTTGTTCGCACAAAACGTATCGGGTAATTGGAGTTTCAAATCAATTGAAGACTTTGAGCAGGCCATTGTTGATGACTTCTTTTATTCAAATGCAAAGTCAGGCAATCCAACAGACGTAGCTGCAGAATTTAATATGAGTACTTTAGCGTTGTTTGCTGAGGATACTTGGAATATTAATGACGACTTAGAAATGACCTTTGGCTTACGCTACGAAACTATCAGCATGTCAGACTCACCTGCATTGAATGATAACTTTGTTGAACGCTATGGTTTTGCCAACAATGCTACTTTTGATGGCAAGGATATCTGGCTACCACGTATCGGTTTAACTTATATCCTATCAGATGACGTGAAGTTGCGCGGTGGGGTGGGTCGTTATAGCGGTGGTTCACCAACGGTATGGATGTCTAACAGTTTCTCAAATGATGGTAATAGCTTACTAACATATGATGGTGGCTGGGATAACGCATGGGGCACGCCGGACTTTGGTGATGTACCAAGTGACGCACAAGATGGTTTAGTGGGCGGCGATGGTAACACTAACTCATTAGATCCTGATTTCGATTTACCTTCTGATTGGCGTGCAAGCATTGGCTTTGATAGCACCTGGGACTTCGGTGCTCTAGGTCAAGACTGGTTCTTCGGTGGTGAATTCTTATATATCCAAAAAGAAAATGATGTAGCTTGGGTTGACCTTGCTCGTCGTGAAGTGAAAACAGATGATAGTGGTCGTGTCATTTATGAAACATGGGACCCATTAGCTAACAATGGTGTTGGTGGAAACACTGACCGTTATGACTTGATGCTGACCAATGCCGAAGAAGATGGCACCAGTAAAACGTTATCTTTTACCTTAGCTAAGAGTTGGGATATGGGCCTGAATATGCGTGCTAGTTATGCATATAACTCAGTAGATGAAGGTAACCAAGGCTCATCTTCAACAGCCACTTCTAACTACCAATACACACCTGTTCAATCTGATCGCAATGGTACCTCTATGGGTCCTGGTTACTATGAAACGCCACACCGTTTCACTGTTAGCCTAGGTTATGAAACTGAGTTTGTTGCTGGTTATGCATCTAGCTTCAATATGTTCTACGAAGCCCGTGAAGGTAACCCGTTAACTTGGGTGCTTGGCTCTTATAAAGACGGTGGTTTCGGGGATCAAAGTGCGTTTTATGGTTCTTCATACTATCTACCTTATATACCAACGGACGCGGATGATCCGTTAGTAGAATATAACGGTTTAACGTACGAAGAGTTCAAGAAGGCGATTGATGAAATCGGTCTGAGTAAGTACGCAGGTGGTATTGCAGGTAAGGGTACTAGTAACCAACCATGGGTACATCAATTAGATTTCCGTTTCACTCAGGAACTACCAGGATTTATGGATGGGCATAAAGGTATTTTATACTTTGACGTGAAAAACGTACTTAACCTGATGAATGATGATTGGGGCCGTGTAGAAACACAAAGCTATGGTAGTAAGAAGTTGGTAGACCATAATTATAACCCAGAAACGGGTGTTTACTCTTACTCAGTGCCTTACGGGCAAGATGGGTTAGAGACTGACAATTACAATAGCTATGACGTAAACAAGTCTACTTGGCAGTTAAAAGTTGGCGTTAAATACAAGTTCTAAATTGAGCTAATTTAACCGATAAAATACCGAGCTTTGGCTCGGTATTTTTTTGGCTGAAATAAATGCACAAATAAGCGTGTTAATCAGGTATTTTTTTCATGATAGACTGCCAAAATACACTCCAATGATAATGGACCAATATGCCCTTTATAGATTCAATGCAATGGAAACTTGTGCACTTTAACCAGCTTAGTCTTGATGAGCTTTACGAGGTATTAAAGCTGCGGGTAGATGTGTTTGTTGTCGAGCAAAATTGTCCTTATCCAGAGCTTGATAACAAAGATAGGTTAGCCGATGTTAAACATCTTTTAGGGCTCAATTCACAGGGTGAACTTATTGCTTATACAAGAATATTACCCGCTGGAGTGAGTTACCCTGAAGCCAGTATTGGTCGAGTGATTATTGCTGAACAAGGTCGCGGCAAAGGGATTGCTCATGCATTAATGCAGCGATCAATCGATGTGGTCAAAACTCAGTGGCCACAAACCAGTATCCAAATAGGTGCGCAACAGCATCTCAGTGACTTTTATCAGCAGCAGGGGTTTACTGTTAACTCTGAAATGTATTTAGAAGATGGGATCCCGCACATTGATATGCTGCTTAACTTGTAGCAATTTGATTAGAAAGTAAACCATAAAAAAAGAGTGCCAAGGCACTCTTTTTATCGGGCAATAAAGTACTTAACTAACCATGAGGATGATTGTGACTAATGCTGTCATTGAGACTAAGACAGTCTTTGTGACTATTATTGAGACTATGATTGAGACTATGATTGAGACTCATCACGTAACTTGATCTCTGGGCGTAGGTTAAGTTCGCCTTCAAAATCAATTGTCGCCAACTCTTTTTGTTGAGCAATGACTGCCAGAGGGCCTTCTGGCATCATTCTCACAAAAAGCAATCGGTAACCAAATCGGTTGAGATCATACAGCGCCATTTTTTGATCTGCTGTCATGAGTTCCCAATGGTGCTCTTGATCGAGGGCTTCGCCTCTACGTTCACTGAGTGCATATGCGACTTGATTCATAATCAATTAGCCTGAATAATTATTTAGTTAACAAAACGACTATAAACAACCAATACGAGCAATTCAAACGTTTTGGATCAAAAAATAGAATAAAAAACAATCGCTATGCTCGTAATTCGTACAGGGCGTATTTAAAACAGAGCACTAAAAAGGGAAAAGTGTGATTAATTATATTGAACCCGTGTTTCGACCTCCATCAGAATGGAAGTCGCTGATCCTTCAAGTAACCAATGGTTGTAGCTGGAATCACTGCAGTTTTTGCGACATGTACACCCAAGAGCAAAAAAAGTTTAGAGCAACTAAAATTGAGCAGATTGAGCAGGATATATTAGCTGCTGCCGCGTCTGGTCATCCCATTTCTAGGGTGTTCTTGGCAGATGGTGATGCGATGACGTTGCCTTTTAAGCGATTAAAAGAAATATGCCAATTAATTAATACTCACTTACCTTCCGTGTCGCGTATCAGTAGTTATTGCTTACCACGAAATTTGACCAATAAAACGGTCGAACAGTTGTCAGAACTACGTGATATGGGGCTGTCATTGCTTTATGTAGGCTGTGAAAGTGGCGATGACGAAGTGCTCACTAGGATTAAAAAAGGTGAGGATTACGCAAGTTCCTTATTGGCGCTTGAAAAAATCAAGCAAGCGGGCATGAAGTCGTCGGTGATGATTTTAATGGGACTTGGCGGTAAACAATTATCGCAACAACATGCTAAAGCTTCAGCGAAATTAATGAATGCTACCCAGCCTGATTACCTTTCGACTTTAGTGGTTACCTTACCCTTGGGTACTGAGAAAATGGATAGCGTGTTTGATGGTAAATTTGAGTTACCTGATCAACTTGGGCTGTTGAATGAGATGCAGACATTATTATCAGAACTTACGCTCACCAAGACCATTTTTAGATCCGATCACGCTTCTAATTATTTAGTGCTCAAAGGCGTACTTGGCAAGGATAAACAACAATTATTGAATCAAGTTTCTGATGCAATTACAGGGACTATTCCACTTCGCCAAGAATGGCAGCGAGGCTTATAAGCAACAAGCGCCTTAAGCTATTTACCTAAGGCGCTTGATTCAAACTAATGAATGTAAAATGTTAGTTTCCAGTTTGAGCATTGGCTTCAATTAAGGCATTTTTGAAGTCGTTTGCCCAGCGACGATAAACCGTTTTGACATCTCCCCAATTAAATACTTGAGTGTTTTGACGCCATTGATCAAATCCCATCGCACGATCGGCAGCTTTCGCTAACACTTCGCCACTTTCAGCATCTTTAAGCACGGCTAATAACACCATCGAGCCTGAACTTTGGGTGTATGTTTTACCTGATGAGTTAAAGCTTCTGCGAGACTTTTCAATCGGAGCAGTTAAGCGAATATCGGTGACTGCAGTTTCAATGATTAATGTATTTGGCCCAGCTTGCGTGACTAATTCAAAAGGCTGCTCGTTATTAAACACATCGGCAACGGTCTTTGAAAATTGTAGCGCCATTTTATCTAATGACGCTTGAGGTAGGTCGTAGGTTGCGTTTAAACCGTCACTTTGCCTATCAATTTTCGGCGCGCGATAATCATCAGGGTGATCGTTGGTGACCTTCGTCGGTTTAAAATACAGTTTACTGTATTGCTGCCAATTAACATTGGGTCTTGCATATGAAAGTGCGAGCTTTGAATTATCGACTTTAACTAAACCATCTTTAGTGGTTTCAGCATCAGGGCCTTGTTGCAGTGTCGCGGGTCCAGAGGCGCAGCCAATAAGGCTGAACAATATACTGGTCACTAGAATAGCTGGGTAAAACTGACGATTGCGCATATGATTAATCCCTTAAATAATACTGTTAGTAAATATGGCAGCTTAATCAAAAGAGTCAATCACAGCGTCAATCAATGCATTAGTCTCTGTTAAGCTAAGATATTATGGTTAACTATTTTATCGTTGAGATACAAGGTCATAGCGTCATTAAAGTGGTAGTTGTAATAGCCAAATAAGCTTGGTAAAAAGAGAATGAGTAGCAAAAGGAATGATAAATATGGATATTAGACTTGACGACCTCACAGGCGATGATGTGGCAAAGTTATTGAGTGAGCATTTACAAGATATGTATGCGACTTCACCTGCCGACAGTGTGCATGCATTAGATTTATCCAAGCTGCGCCAACCTCATATCGACTTTTGGACTATTTGGGAAAACAACCAACTAGCAGGTTGTGGTGCGATTAATCGATATTCAGTAGACGATGTCGAAATAAAATCTATGCGGGTATCGAATGCATTTCGCCGCCGTGGTGTTGCAGCTACTTTATTGACCTTTATGCTCAATGAGGCTAAAGCTAGCGGGGCTAAAACAGTTAACTTAGAAACGGGTTCCATGGATTTCTTTATCCCTGCAAGAACGTTATATGCTCGCCATGGTTTTATTGAATGCGGCCCCTTTGCAGATTATAAAGCAGACGCTAATAGTGTGTTTATGACCCTGAGTTTATAAGCGAAATAAACGCACTATTAGCTGCTTTTATTATTCAAGATACGACCTCTTCATCTTGGAAGATATCTTCAATTGTGAGCTTAAATAATCTTGCTGCTTTAAAGGCTAAAGGCAGACTCGGATCGAATTTACCTTTTTCAATCGCATTAACAGTCTGTCTGGATACATTCAATAAGTCAGCCAGTTGCGCCTGAGTTAAATTGTGCTCTGCCCGTAGCACTTTTAATCTGTTATTCATCGATATTTCCTATTACCCAATATAATGCCGACCATGTAGGTTAAACTCATGACGATGACAAGATGAGAAATTTCTGCATGAGCGTTGATTATCCCTGTTGTAGCTAGGGTTGAGTAACTAATACCCACAATTAATCCGACTCCAAGGCTCAAGCCCATGGCATTTAACTGAATTTTTTGTTGTAGCTCATCGAGAGAAGCGAGGTGTTGTTTATTGGCCCAGATCATACCGATACCCACCAAGAAGTTTCCTCCAATTGTAGCCACCGTGATGATGTCATTTTCAGGCCACAAAAAGATAGGCCCAAAAGTCGTTATTGCGAGCGTTATCACCCATGCTGCAGTCCATTTAGCTAATCGTATTGTGTTGATGCTGTTGCACTTTTTCCAATCATTATCCATTGAATCATTCATAGAACACCCTGTTATCCATTTTGATTTAAAATTAAACTTAACTTGTCTTTATGTAAAGTAAACTTGACTTAAATATGTGCTTCAAAAATCTAAATGTCAAGTTTTAGCGACATTTTGTCAAGTTGGCACGACATAGTTATAGGCGCTAGAGGGAACTATTTGGCATTTTTTGAAAGGGTGGGGAGTTATTAAGTTGCTAATCTATAAGCTATAAATCACTCAGCGAGTTATAAGTATAACTCGCTGAGTAAGCGTAAGGGAGTGATCGACTAACGGTAGATTAATGTTGTAGATGGATCTCTCTCACCGGACAAGGAATGGTAATGCTAGCGGTTTTTAATGCGCTAAAAATGGCTAAATTACTTTGATATTTATCTTCATAATAACTTTTAGTTGGTACCCAATAGCGCACACCAATTTCCATTCCTATGCTATTAAAGTCATTAATACCAACCTGTGGCGGACGAGACTGATTCACTTTCTCTTGAGACAATAATGCATCAGTAATTAACGAAGTCACAATTTTGGGATCGGTTTCATAATCAATGTTGAACTTGGTTTCGACCAATTTGTATTCTTGAGAGTTATGTAAGATTTCACCAACAATGTGCTTATTAGGAATATGAATTAACTCGCCTTCTTCGTTAGTCAGAATCGTGAGTCCTAGTTGAATTTTTTGTACGACGCCTGACACGCCTTGGATCTCGATAGTGTTACCAATAACAAAAGGTCTAGTGACAATAATCGTCACGCCTGCAGCGTAATTGGCAAGCATGCCTTGTAGCGCTAAACCAGCGCCCAATGAGGCAGCACCAATAGCGGCGACCATTGGCGTTACACTGATCCCGAGTTTGCCTAAACAAATAATCGATACCATGACGATGATGGTAATTCTGACAAGGTTTGAAACAAAGTTACCTAAAGTGACATCAATATTATGTTTTTCAAATTGATTGGTCACCACATCAGACATCTTGTTAGCTATCCAGATACCAATGAGCAAAATGATAATAGCGCCAATGATTTGGAAGCTATATTGGACAATAAACTCTGTCAGCAACTCATAAACATTTTGCAGTTGAGCTAATTCTTGATCTAAGCCTGCTGGGGTCTCATTCATAATGATGGTCTTTTTATTAGATGAATAAACAGATAATCACTGATTATAGTGTTGTAATTAAGTGTTGTCTTGGGTTGTTTTTTAACGTTTTTACATAATTAGACTCACAAAATATTCATTAATCCTATTTCATTAATTTTAATGTCGTTAATACGTGAGATACCTCAAGTTTTTCAGGCTAGTTAATAGGTAGGGAATCTCATTAAGGTATAGTGCATTGCACCCTCTATTTGAAGACTTTTTCTATGATTAAGGCTTTAAACCCTACTTCAGGAATAACAAGATGAAAGCAATTTTATTTGTAGTAAGTTTATTTTTTATGACGACGGCACAAGCGAATGTGTTTGCTGTGAACGATAAAATTGAACCTGTGACGTTAGAAGATCAATTTGAACAACCGCTAGTGATTAACGAGCAAACCCAAGTTGTACTATTTAGCCGTGGTATGAAAGGTGGCGAATTCATCCAAGAAGCCTTAGAGGCAATTCCAGCAGAGAAAAAGCCTGAAAACTTGGCTTATATTGCTGATATCAGCGGCATGCCTTCACTAATTGCTCGTTTTGTTGCAATCCCAAAAATGAAAGATTTACCTTTTTCAATGGGGCTTGATCGTGAAGGTGAAGTGACAGCTTCTTGGCCTGCGGAAAAAGATATGGCAACAGTTATTGTATTAGATAAATTTACCGTAGTCAGCATTGAGAACTTTGACTCAAGTGACGCTATTGTTGAAGCAATCAGTAAGCAGTAATTCAACTCAAAAAGGCGACTTAATCTAGCCTAAAACTAAAGGACGCCTATGCGTCCTTTTTTGTTGCTTGCGTTACAAGGTTAACTCGTAAATGCTTACAGTAAATAAGCGAAATTACCGCTTACTGTTTTTTAAGCATGGTATAAATTTCTTCTTTTAAATGTAGCTTCTTCGACTTAAGGATTTTAAGTTCAGGTGTGGTGTCACTATTATAGTGCTTTTCATGATGCTTAATTTTTTCATCTAACTGATTGTGCTCATCAAAAATCCTAGAAAAATGTGCATTTGATGTTTTTAATTTACTGATTAAATCACGGTACTCTGGAAACATAGAACAACTCCTTTTCGTTACTGTTAACTTAAAATTACTCCCTCTTTTGCCTAGGTAACGTGACTAAGATCAACTATTGCTTGATTGGGTAAAATTGCCCTAAATGAACTAAAATTAGCTATTATTTTTTAGGTGGTTTATGGTGCGCTAAATTAGCTAACGATGTTTGCGCTTGTAAATTTGCCACGGCAATCGTTTTATAAATATCAAGATTTATGTGATCGAGTTAACCTTAACTGAGTGGATAGTGGGTTAAAGTCGACACAATTAGGATTTTATATTCAATAATGAAAGGGGTTTTCAACATGGCCGACGTATTTCACTTAGGTTTAACCAAGCAAATGCTTGATGGCGCAACTTTGGCAATTGTGCCTGGCGATCCAGAAAGAGTTAAGCGAATTGCTGAATTAATGGACAACGCGACTTTCTTAGCAAGTCACCGTGAATATACAACGTATCTTGCTTACATTGATGGCAAAGCTGTTGTGGTTTGCTCAACGGGTATTGGTGGTCCATCGACTTCAATTGCAGTAGAAGAGTTAGCACAATTAGGTGTGACGACTTTCTTGCGAGTGGGTACAACGGGTGCGATTCAACCTGAAGTCAATGTGGGTGATGTGATTGTGACTCAAGCATCAGTGCGTTTAGACGGTGCAAGCTTGCACTTTGCGCCGCTTGAATTCCCAGCAGCAGCTGATTTTAACTGTACGACAGCTATGGTTGCAGCATGTCGCGATTATGGTTTAGAGCCTCATGTTGGTATTACGGCTTCTTCAGATACTTTCTACCCAGGTCAAGAGCGTTACGATACCGTTTCTGGTCGTGTGACAAGCCGCTTTGTGGGTTCTATGAAAGAGTGGCAGTCAATGGGCGTGCTTAACTATGAAATGGAATCAGCAACCTTATTCACTATGTGTGCTTCTCAAGGCTGGCGCGCAGCGTGTGTAGCGGGTGTTATCGTAAATCGTACTCAGCAAGAGATCCCTGATGAAGCGATGATGAAGAAAACCGAAGTCAGCGCAATTACCATCGTGGTTGATGCTGCTCGTAAGTTATTGGCTTAATATTATTAAGTCTAATTAGGGCCTGTTGATCTTTCAAGGTTGTTTTTGCAGCGAATTGTTGGCCATTTATACAAGGCAGAGACTTTGTGGTGTAGTTATTCTACATAAAAAGTCGATAACGCAGTAAAAATCGCCAACAAACGCTGCCCAAAGGGTTCGACTAAAAGCGTTTTACTCTTTGTTGGATGAATCTTGCTTAGATGACTAGGCATCAATCCATCCGCCTCAATTAAAACGCTTTTATTTCGAACAAAACTTAACCGGCAAAGTTCAACAGGCCCTAGTTAACTTATTGTAATTAAAGGTGCTTCGGCACCTTTTTTGTTGCCTTTTTTTTACGAATGATGAAGTAATTTTAATGTAAACCTAACCCTTCAACGAGGGAATGTGATTGCAATTTCATCGTTTTACTGTATTGTTGACATAATATGTCGCATTTAGCAGGCATTATCGATAACGATTATCTGTCGTCATTGTTGCTACTATTTTCATTAATATTTTTACTACTATGCCTTAGGCATTCCAACAGTTATCAAGTCTATACAATTCACGCTATCCCAACTAAAGAGGATGCCGAACAGGGTTTTATAGCTTAAAGGATTTTATGATAACGTTTTTACAGGGGGGTATATGGAGTTTTCAAATCCAACCAGCATTTGGTTAATTGTTGGTCTTATCTTAATGGTCGCGGAAATTATCGTTCCGGGCGGCATCGTAATCTTACTCGGCGCTGCATGTGTTATCGTCGCTGCTGCATTGTTTGCAGGGATTGTTGACGGCGCAACACAAAGCTTTACCTTATGGTTTATTACGTCAATCGTGTTGTTACTGAGTTTTCGCCATATCACTCAAAAAATGATTGGTGGTGATGCTCATGTGGATAATACCGATGAAGAAATGGATTTATATAATCAAGTTGTCACGGTAAAAGCGGATATTGGCCCCGGTGAACATGAAGGACGCGTGACGTTCTCTGGCACTGAATGGCCTGCTTTAGGTGATGGCACCGAGATCAAATCAGGCAGCAAAGTGCGTATTATATGTCGTGAGAATATCGGATTGATTGTTGAGCCTTACGTTGAATCAGAACCCGAAACACCGAATTAAAGTGTTATTGCGCTTTAACACTAATCGAATTTAAGTAAAAACCATATTTACAAAAGGAAGGGGAAGTATGTTTGAACTAACCATCGCATTTTTATTTATCATGTTTATTCTTTATAAACTGATGTTGATAGTGCCTATGCGTGAGGTCAATGTGATCGAACGTTTAGGAAAATTTAGAACCGTACTAAAACCTGGATTTCATTTCTTAGTGCCATTTGTGGATCGCGTTGCTTACCGTCACGATACCCGTGAAGAAGTATTAGATGTCCCGCCACAAAGCTGTATTTCAAAAGATAACACCCAGCTAGAAGTTGATGGCTTAGTGTATTTAAAAGTCATGGACGGAAAGTTAGCCAGTTATGGTATTGAGAATTACCGCCGCGCTGCCGTTAACCTTGCACAAACCACCATGCGTTCAGAGATTGGTAAATTGACCTTGTCGCAAACCTTTTCAGAACGTGACAGCTTAAACGAATCTATCGTTCGTGAGATTGACAAGGCATCCGATCCTTGGGGGATCAAAGTACTGCGTTACGAGATCAAAAACATTACCCCTTCAATTCACGTTATCCATACGCTTGAAAAGCAAATGGAAGCCGAGCGTCGTAAACGTGCTGAGATTACCTTAGCTAATGCTGAAAAAGACGCAATGATTAATATTTCGCAAGGTGAACGCCAAGAGGCAATTAATTTGTCAGAAGGGCAAAAACAGAAACGAATTAATGAAGCAGTAGGCTCAGGTCAGCAGATAACGATTATTGCTCAAGCTAAATCTGAAGGCATGAATATGATTTGTACCGCCCTTGATAATGAAGGCGGTAATGATGCAATGAATATGATGCTTAAAGAGCAGTTCATCAGCCAAGTCGGCAGTATCTTGTCTGAATCTCAAGTGTCGATTGTCCCGGCTGAAATGGCCAAGCTTGAAGGCTTCTTTGAGGGCATGGAGCAAGTGACTCACGCGGTAGCTAAAGCACCGGCAGCAACAAAAGGAGCACGTTAATATGTTAAATGGAATTGATACCGATTTTGTTGTGATGATTATTTGGGGCGCGATATTTCTCATTTTCGTGTTAAAGCTATTTCAATCTATTCGCTTAGTACCGACTAAATCGGCCTATATTGTTGAGCGTTTAGGTAAGTATCACAGCACCTTAGATGCAGGCTTTCACGCACTGGTGCCGTTTATCGATAAAGTGGCTTATATACATGACTTGAAAGAAGAAACCATTGATGTGCCACCACAAGAATGTTTCTCAAGTGATGAAGTGAATGTTGAAGTGGATGGGGTGATTTATATTTCAGTCACTGATCCAGTTAAAGCGAGCTATGGTATTACTGATTACCGTTACGCAGCGATTCAGCTAGCACAAACCACCACACGTTCAGTGATTGGTACGCTTGATTTAGACCGCACCTTTGAAGAACGTGACGTCATTTCGGCTAAAGTGGTTGAAGTACTCGATGAAGCGGGCGCTATGTGGGGCATTCGAGTTCATCGCTATGAAATCAAGAATATTACTCCACCAGAAACCGTTAAAAATGCCATGGAAATGCAAGTGAACGCCGAGCGTGAGCGCCGTGCATTACTGGCAAGAAGTGAAGGTGATAAGCAAAGTAAAATCAACCGTTCTGAAGGTATCATGACTGAAACCATTAACCGCTCAGAAGGTGAAATGCAGCGTATTGTCAACGAAGCTGAAGGTAAAGCTGAAGAGATTTTAACTCTGGCTAAAGCAACAGCAGAGTCGATTGAAAAGTTGGCTGTAGTGATTTCAAAACCCGGTGGTCAAAGTGCGCTGCGCCTGCAACTCGGTGAGCAGTACTTTAAACAACTGGGTGGCTTAAGCGACAAAGACAATCGTGTGGTCTTACCCGGCAGTATGATTAACTTCGACTACTGGTTAAATAGCATGGGTCTTGAAGACGAAAAGAAGAAGTAGCTTTCAGCTGCTTTGGTTAACTCAAAACGCTGAGTATTAAGTTAACCTAGATAAAAAAACTAAAAGAGGCTAGCACTACGCTAGCCTCTTTTTTTGATCGTTAAAGCGGGTATTACGATTAACCTTTACTATCAAATGAAGCCTTTGCGAAATCAATGAGATAACGTTATGTTTAATTAACTGGCTGCTTGCCTTGTTCTGTTTTAACTTATCACTGATGGAATTTGATGAAACCTAAGATTTTGCATTGTGTCGATGACCCTAACATGGGCGGCGTTAATTTTGCGCTGCAAAGCCTGTGTGGCTCCACGTTGCAAGATGACTTTGCATTCGATATTCAATATATCGATTTTTCAACGCCTGTGAATATCAATAGCGATGCCGACATTATCTGCCTTCATGGGGCATCAAACTGGCGAAACCTGCTCAACATTATTCAGTTTAAATGGCGTCATCCAAACACCACATTTGTGCTGCAAGAGCATCATTACAGCGCCGCTTTTGTCAGTGAACAAATTAGATCTCCCAAGCGTTTTTATTTAATGCTGAAATTGAATTATTGGCTGATGGATAAAGTCATCGCCATCGCACCTTCACAGCAACAATGGATGCTAGAACATAAGCTTATTTCTCAGCAAAAAATCGCTTTATTAGGGCAGGGACGGGACTTAACTCGTTTTACCGTCAGTGTTATCGCTAGTCAAATCGCCAGTAATAACCCTAACAAAAGGCCTAGCAAAACCCCTAGCAAAAGCCAAGATAAGTTAAACGCTAATGAGGCTCCGGTATTAGCCGCCTATGGCCGATTTCACCCTCAAAAAGGCTTTGATTTATTAATTAAAGCCATGCAGCAGGTGAAGTCACCGTGTCGATTATTGTTAGCCGGTGAAGGTGAACAACTTAATGAGCTTAATGCGTTAGCAGCAAAGGTAACTAATGTTGAAATTGTCGGTAAAATAGATGATGTCCCCAGTTTTTTACAAGCCTGTGATGCCGTCATTATCCCGTCAAGATGGGAGCCATTTGGGCTGATATTCATTGAATCACTAGCAATGAATAAACCGATTATTTCAAGCCAAGTGGATGGCTTAGGCGATCAAATTAACCAGCATGCAGCACTTCATTCGATGGACTATGGCCATCAATCTGCGATCACAGCTATTGCAGAGCCTATTTCAGCTGATTCGATTGCAGATGCCATTAATCATTTTTTATCTCAAACAGCAGCAACTTCCTTGGTGGATGCTCAATTTACTGAAGAATGCCAACTCATTGATGAAAGCCAAGTCGTTGCAGAGAGCCAAGTCACAGCAGCTGGCTCAGTCGAGCCTAATACAGACTACATTGGACAGTGGAAAACCCAGCAATGGCTTGTGCTACAACAAGCATGGAAAAACCTGTTTAAGCAGCTTTTAGAAGACAAGAAGGAAAGTTAGTAATAGAAAAGAAGTTAAGCCGCCCTAATGATTTTAAAGGCGATTAATTACTATGATATGCCGATTAACCAAGGTAGTGCAGCCCCTAAACCTACAGAAAACAAGCCAAGTATAAATTTTATGTGATTCATGTAACTACATTTTGAGTACATAAATACCCCAATGAAAAAGGCCAAAAACGACCAGATAATCGAACCGATAAAATATAACTGCAAAGCACTTTGATTAACTGAACCTGTATAAGCAGGGCCTGCAATATCGTTCAAAAGCAGTGCTACTAGCAAACCTAAAACAGGTAAAAAGCCAAGCATAAAAATTTGTTTATTGATCATCCATTTATTCATTATTGAATCCATTCAATTAAAAGGAAATATTTACACTACAGAGCAATAACTAGCTGGTCAAATTAAGCGGCGAAAGAAGAGTAGGTAACTGTTCTATTGGTTAAATTTTTTACTGTGCGGCTTCTTTATTGATGCCCCGAAAATACTTACCTAAATAAAATGCAGCTAAAACAGTGATTACATCAATAGGGAAATTAATCCTCCACATAGGAGGAATAAATAACTCTCCTAGCAGTAATAAATTCATCGTTAAACTTAGCAATGAACAAGCTGAAAAGGATAACGCTAAGTGAAGGATTGTTCGGTTAACCTGTTGTTTAGCATAGATGGTTAAAATGAAAATACTTAATAGCGCAGATGGTAGTTTTTGATAAATAAGTAGTTCATTTAAAGATTTAGGTGAATAATAATCTACTCCCCAAAGTACTGATAGTAGTGTACTTAATCCTGTTTGAGCGATAACAAGAATAAAGCAATATTTTATAATTCGATTCCAATTCATAGCTATCCTTGCCACATATCGTCTGCTAATTAGGTGTATCACAGTAAGCAAGTAAATGAACTCTTTTAGTCCTGGCTTAATATCCTGTTAGCTGGTTTCTAGTTTACTGAACATTTGCTAGAAATTTTAATTTTGAGTTCGCCAACGGTTTCAATAAAAGGTCGAATTGAACAGAAACCAGCAGCAATAAGACCCATTGAGCCATAATTTAATGGCAAACCGACCCCTTGTGACATGATGTTGTAACCAACCAAATATCCAATGTTATAAACTGCACCAATAATGACAAAGGGCAGAATAAGTAAGAATACCCAAAAACGAATTTCTGACAATGAATTCATAACTAATCCTTTAGATTTATATTTTTGCAGCTAATGCCCAATTAACGGGTTAATACTTAGGTAGCTGCCCACTGTTTGTTGCATAATTTCTACCAACTCACTATCCATATATTGATAATCATCAGGAATATCTAATACTTGAATCTCTTTATAATTTAGTAGCCTCGTAAATTCAGCTTTAAGCCTGTTTTTATGCTTTTCTTCCATAACAAAAATCACGTCTGCCCATTGAATATCTTTGACGTTTACTGTTCTTTTAGCTTTAGGGCTCGTACCAGCTGATCTAACGTTTAGTTCGGGGTGGTTCTTCCAAACTTGCTCTCCAGTAGGACTACGCCATTGATTACGACTACATATAAAGAGGATTTTTTTCACATTACTGTCCTCAATTGGCATTTCATCATCTAATTTTTGTCTCAATGTTATTGGAGGGTAATCAATCCCTAATTGTTTAGCTTGTTTTAATTTTTTCGAGCGAATGTACATAAGCTTCCAGTTTTTCTCTGGAGTAAATTGCTTCTCAATATGTCCATCTTCTTTGAGTTTTTTACATTCTTTCTTTGCCTGTCTCCAAGCTTTATTTCTGTCGTTATCCATAATTCTCATCAATTTATCGGGTTCAGCAGCCGCAATAATACGGTGAGATTTGGTGCGGAGCTTAAAGCCCCTAACAGCTTATTAAACGGCTCGCCTTATGAAGTCGGCGGCTTAAGTTATTGATTAATATCATCCTACATTTTTATCTGCTTGATATAAATACTAATTTATTTTTTACAGCTTAAAATTAAACGAGCTTTCCTGATAAAGGTGGCTGAAAAATAATGATTATTTTTTAAATTGATAATTATCATAGCGTTAGAGTTAGAGTTAGAGTTAGAGTTAGCTACCTTGTTTCATTGTCTAGCGATGTTTGGAATAGCTCAAAGTCGTGGCGCTTCGCCCACACCCGACGAAAGGGAAACAACAGCATTTCCCTTCTCGACATCCCTTGCCGCTCCGGCGAAGTGTTTTTCCTCATGCTACAGAGCTAATTTAC
>NZ_JBFRJJ010000026.1:0-69898 GCF_041468785.1 Shewanella sp. 10N.286.52.E4 | reverse complement strand
TTCGTGGGGATTCGTCAGGGTTAGAGTTAAAATCAGAGAGTTGATGGCTGAAAAAGAATTCAAGGAACGTCGAAAGATTATTTTACAAGAAGTCGCTGATGCTGCGAGCGTAAACAGAACGGCTTTATCGAAGATGATGAATCCAAGTTATGAATATTCAACTACAACCAAAGCGATTGATTCTTTGTGCCAATATTTCGGGTGTAAAGTTCAAGATGTCATCGAGTATGTGGAAGATTAGTTAGAGTATTAACTTAGGTTTGTCTTTCAGTTACTTGACTAGAATAGCACTTTATATAGTCTAGCGGGGCAGGTTTATAAGCAGTTATCATACTGTCATAGCTTTGTTTTTAAATGCTTGCAATCCGTATTATTCCATCCGCTTGAATAAATATGGTATGACTAAGCAAAATCTAAATTCAACGGAGTTAATTTTTGATTTAACAAGTACATGGAATAGTGACAGAATGGAATCTGATTTTTGAACAACCCCCTTCTTCGCACCTTTAAATAATTCAACTGCAATGGTTTTAATTAGCTATTTTGGCCAGTTGGTGAGATGTTAGCCTACCTTTGGTGAAGTATGAAAAATGTGTTAATAGCAGTAACTGGAGCAAGTCCTCAAGTATTAACTGAGACCCTATTTGGTCTTCATATTCAAGGAAAAGCAGTACCTGAAGAGGTATTTGTGATTACAACAAAAGCTTCAAAAAAGATGTTAGTGGATGGTCTTTTTGTACAAGGTCGTTGGCAACAGCTCATTAGCGAATATTCGCTTCCTCCTATCATATTCAATGAGTCAAATATTTGGGTCATTTGTGACGAGCAAGGTCATGAATTAGAGGATGCCAAAAGGGAAGAAGATCAATCCACCATGGCTGATTTTATAACACGTAAAATAGCCAAACTTACAGCAGATCCAAATTGTGCTATTCACGCATCGATTGCTGGTGGACGTAAAACCATGGCTTTTTACATGGGCTATGCCATGTCCTTGTATGGTCGAGAGCAAGATGCTTTAAGTCATGTTTTTGTAACGGATGAATTCGAATTTGTAAAAGATTTTTATTACCCAACACTTCAAGATAATTGGATAGTAGGAAAAACCTCAGATACTCTAGTCAATACTAAAGATGCCATAGTCACACTTGCCGAAATCCCTTTTGTACGAATGCGTAAACAGTTTGAGTCTGATCTAATAAACCAGCTAGACGACAGTTCTTTTTCTAAAACGGTTGCATTAATGAATGCGGCCAGCCAGCCATTGGCTGTAACTATAAATCTGAAAACAAAGAAATTAAGTGTATTGGGAGTTGTTATAAAGGTTTCTGCAAAATTACTAGCACTTTACTTGTTCATGATTTCCCAGCCGCAGCGTACGATTAAAGTTGGTTCTAGCTTTATCAAGAACACCGACTTTACAAAGCAATATCTGCAGTACTTTTTTGAGATGAATGGTGATCTGCGCGTTTATAACACGTTTGGATTACTTGATGAAGGGGATTGGACTCGAGGTGATTTTGATAATCTACAACCTATTACTGCCAAGTTCATTCAAGAGGTTCTTAGTCAATTTCACAAGAAGCTTTCAAGTTACCTTCCAAATGACGTGGTAGATAAAATAAAAGTACATTCAGATGGCGTTAAAGGTGGCTCTACATATTCTATTAGTAATACGTTAACTGTAAATATTATTAGACCTTAACGATTGTAAGCTTATGAACATTAATCTTGTTTTGGTTGGGTTATAGTAGAAGTTATTAAGATTATTAAGCTCTTAGATTGGAAAATACATGAATTATTTTGTATGGAACGATTGATGCACGCTTTCTGCCATTAAAAACGACAAATTTGTCATTGTACTAATACTATCGGGAAAATGACCAACGCTAATAATAGAATAAGTGCATTGGCAGTGTATGAAAAGGCACTAGTTTAAGTTGGTAAAGTCGTCATTCTTAAAACCAGTAAACCAGTAAACCAGTAAACCAGTAAACCAGTAAACCAGTAAACCAGTAAAACAGTAAAACAAGCCTGATAGAGATACTAAATAGCGGTTTAGTGAAATAGAAACTGTTAACCATCAATAAAACGACAATTCATTAATCGTTTAATTATATTGCTTTGGCGTTTATATTAAATTATTCAGGGATAAAGAGATGGCTAAAATTGAAGTAAGTAAAAGTGTATTGTTTGAAATGCTCATGGCTACTTATGAAGCTTATGCGGTTAAACATGATGGTAAATATATCGTTGCATTAGAAACTTACGGTACACTGTGGGGGTCATTAAAGGGACGTACAGGTTTTAACTGTAAGTTGGAACATTTTTCGGTTTCATCGTCAGCAAGACGAAAAAGAGGTTCTGTAGAGACCATGCCGATGTCACATCAAATTAATGATGATATAGCCTCTGTTTTTGGTAATGGATACCAATATCTTGGATCGTTTCATTCTCACCCCTATATAAAGTCTGAATTTGCAACTGCTAATCTGTTACGTAAAAATCGTTGTTTTGATTTTAGTCTCGGTGATTATGAAAGTGAATTCGGCGAGAGTTTTGAGGTTAACGGTAAACTTTATTCGCTAGCATTAGTAATGACTATTTTTGCTATGGAGAAAGTGGATATTAATAAAGACTTTAAAGTAGAAGATAACTTATACGAATTCTCTATGGGCAATGTAAAACTATGGTTGAAAGCTCAAGTCTTTGAACATAAATGTAAGTCTGAACTGACCTCAAGAGATTTAAAGGCTATGAAAAAGGATGGCGTAGAGTTAGGTAAGCTAGATCCTCGACTATTAGAACAATTAGTTCCTGTGCCAATCGATACAGAATTGAATTGTGATTTTTTGAACGACTTTGGTACTAGCTTTGAAGATTTTGGTCGTTTAGAGATAAATTCAAGAAAGGCACGCTATTTCAAGTGTAAGTAATTTCAGTCTAGGGGATTTTTATATGATCAAGCAAAAAGCGAAGCATCTTAGATTAGGCGTCAATCCCCTGGATGAAAAGATGGATGAAAAGATGGATGAAAACATTGATTATCGAAGTTTATATATTGATGGAATAAGCTCCGTAAATTCAGGTTTAAATTCACTATTTGAATGCTTTGAAAATAGCGGTGTATTCATTTCTTGTCAAATAGAGGCTTTAACATTATTGCAAGTTTTTGAAGAATTTGAAGACTTATTCTTTGACGGGCTTGAAGATATATCAGTGCCTGTTGATGTGAATTCTGTTGAACATACAGAACAGCTTGATTCTGGTGAATTCATTGATGCAATTTTCAGTGGTCAATTTGAAGGTGTATTTACAGTCGATTATCAAAACAGCAGTGATAATGAGGTCAATATGATAGAGGTAAATACATCGCTTCGGTTAATAGACAATGGTTTTAAACTGCTGCTTAAAGCCCAAGGTTTAGATAGTCCGCACTAAAAGAGTGCTGACATCCTTGGAAGCTATGTTGATATCAATAATGTTAATGTTTTCTGGAGAAGCTAAATAATGCCTGATGTGAAATTAATTGAAATAATAGATCACCTATCAAATCTAGATTTTAAAGTCTGTTGTAGTTTGGATGTTGACCCATTCCTCGATAAGTGCATTGAACATATTGAGCAGAGCCTAAAAGATGAAACAACCATTCAATTAGCCTTGAGCCCTTTGGGTTCTATAATGGTTAACTCTATCCCTGCCTCTAATATTAACAAGAATCTAGGAACGGTTTTTTATGACTCAACGGCTTGTGATGTCGGGTATCAATTAGCGATATTTCAGAATATAAGATCGCTACAACCTTGTGTTTCAAACGCTGAAAAATGGCTTGAAGTAAAAAAGGAGTTTAATCAATCTATTGTTTTTGGGTTAGAACAAGTCGTCGATAGTTACCCAGCAGCGCGGCATTACCATTTCAGAATGACTAAGCATCTTGCTAGTATTTTAGATAGTGGGTCTCTACTGCGCTATGGACTCATTGAACAACCTTGTTTTATAGAGGATTCCCGCTGGCTGACATATCAATCAACAAACCACTATTTGGCGAAATTTATAGAAGATGTATCGCCAGCAATTGAATCTATTTTAGTTGATATTATAGGGTCTTCAGAAGGCTTGCTACAAGCTTGGGCGACTCTCCAAGACAAGGTAAAAATGTCGGACTTTTTGGATATTAGAACCAGAATCTTACTTGGCAATGTGAATGCGTATCAAATTATTCGTTTGATGGATCGGCTTGAAATCGAGTTTCTAGAGTGTGAAGCTTAGATCGTTTTCGGTATAAAACATGACTCATCGTATTAATCCTCGCTTGTGGACTTTCTGATGAATGAAATGGACTATGCCACTTCATCAAGCTTTACTAGACAGTTGTGAATAGATAAAAGTTGACCATATGTTTTTGCAGCGGAATTAGTATTTAATAATGCTGCTAGATAGACGTTAGATGATAAATGTTTTGAGTTTAAATAAACTTTGTGATTGAATGTAATCCTCTAAAACAAGGACGTTTTTATGCAATTTTACCTTTGTCTACAATACCCTATCTATACATTCGAAATACTTTGTTTGAAAACTGACCAAGTTGCCACTTTTAAACCCGAGCAGTTAATTACTTTTGAAAATTAGCAGCCTAAAAATTGTGACAGCAACAATGGGAATAATATTGGTTTAAGTCCAATTTATAAACGCGTAAACACTTATTTAGCGTTTGTTAATAGTCTTAAATTATTAAACCGTCACATTTTTTCTTAGCGTAAACAAGTAGATTAAGGTGAAGTTGTAAGCTTATAAACACGTTTTATTTATCTATAGCATTAATATTAACCCCTGCAGTAAATTTGCATCCAAATGTCAATATAAGGAAATCACATTGACCTCATCATTAAAGCATTTTTATCAAGCTATGAGTGATGCTCGTGAGCTATTTGATTGTTATGACAGTTTAAATTCTCATCCAGAGTTATCACCACCTTCAGCATTAAAAAAAGCCTGTTTAATCCTTACTCTCACCGCATGGGAAACCTATGTAGAAGATGTAGTGATCGAAATTTTTGAAATTAAATTTAGTGTCATTAAAGGCAGTATGGTGGGCAATTTTGCTGAAAAACAGTTATCTCAAAGGCTTAAGCTTTTTCACAATCCAAACTCCCAGAAAACCAAACATCTATTTGAAGAGTTCTTCGGTGTTGATGTCACAGAAAAATGGACTTGGCCTAATGTGACCCCCAAAGATGCGAGAAGCCAATTAAATACATGGATTCGTAAAAGAGGTGAGGCGGTTCATCGCGCTGAAGTTTGCCTTAATCAACCACAGGTAATTAATAAAGCTGATTTAGGTAAATGCTTACGTTTTTTTGAAGAACTGGCTAAAGCAACTGATACCGCTCTAGAAATGCTGTGATTTTGTGCAATTGCACTGAAAGGATTGAATATGGTCATGCCAGTAGGACAAGTGAAAATTATCTGCGATGGATGCAATTGGCAAACACGCCACTATCTTAATTCAGATGTCATAGCAGGGTTACCAGTAGAGTGCCCAAAATGCGGCGGAGATGACTTGCAAATGTGTTCCGACACCTCACTGATTGGGAAATTGAACCGGTATATACACAAATTGATACCTTAAAACGTACCTCAGTTAAAAATTAACAACGCTAATAAAAGCTATAAAAATATCAATAACAATACCTTATTAGTAATTTGGTCTTAAAAGCCACATCATGAATGGTCAACATAAAGAGAGTAATAATGGACAGTAAACTGGTATCAAGAGTCAACCTATCCGAAGCACAGGCCAAGTATTATGGCATCAATATAGCAGATAGTGTATTTGATGAGTTAATACAACAAGAGATGGAATTATTTCTCAAGCTTGAGCAATCAGCGGTTAAGAATGATGGGGTAAAAGAAAGGCTTTCCTCTGCTATGACTCAGTTGGCTTCCGCTAAAATCGAGAAAAACACGCCATTTTTGGCGCTACTCAATCGTGTTTATGGTCAATTTAGTAATGAATTTAAATTTAAACGTTGGTTACCTTTAACTGGTGATGCATATTTTGATAAAAAGGCCAAAGGCTGCTGGTACTTGCCAGAGGGGGATGAGCTTAATAAAGCTACTATCTCTCAATACCTTGATCAAAACACTAAAAACACCAGTGTATGGCAGTGGCAAGATTTTTCTACTGGAACAAATAAAGTTGTAGTTGAACAGAATATTAACAAGCAATTGAAGGACATTGTAAATCACTGGACACTCCCCAACAAACAAACCTTAAATTGCATGACAAACTTATCTGATACGATTTTCAAAATAGAATGGGGAAGATTTCATAGTCTGCGTTACGGATTATTCTGTGAGGAGGAAAGTGAAGCGGATGCTGTAAGTGGGTTTGATTGCGACAGTGACGTTTTAACGATTAGAAATAACGGTTGCCCTTTACCTTTTCTTCCATTTGAAGCTTCAATTCAATCCGGTCGAAAACTGTTTATTGAATTTATCCTTCGAGGTCTCACACCGCTAGTATTAGAAGGCAATAAGGACTATTTATTTTTACTTGCAATAGTACACCGTCAGTTAGAAGGAGCTTTTACTCAAGATCAAAGCAAAGTAGAGAGTTTCTTACAGCGACAATTAGACTTAGATATTGAAAGCAAGATAACCACTGGCTTACTTAATGAAGATAAGTTACGCGCCGACATCGCGCCGCTGCATCAAAAGGTATTAGAAGATACAGCCTTAGGTCACTGGTCGTTATGGCAAGACGCTATCGAGACCAGCAATTCAAATACATTTTCGCTGCCGAGTAAGTTAGTGGCTAAAGATCCTAATTCATCCATTAATGATGGTGTGGTAGGCATTGATTTTGGCACTAAGAGTACTGTGGTGGTCTATCAAAAAGACAATGTAAACATCCACCCAATGCGCATTGGTACGGGGGATTTGGCGAAAGAGATTAAAGCTCACCACTATGAAAACCCCACAGTGATGGAGTTTAATGACCTGGCTCAGTTCATTGGTGATTATCATGCTAAAGCCAATAAACCTTATACCCGCTGGCAAGATCTCACCATTTCACACACGGCGCAAAACTCCTTGCTTGGCTGTGAATCTAGTCAATTTAATACCTTTTTGGATGAAATTAAGCAGTGGGCTGGTGACAGTAGCCGTAAGCTTAAAATAGTCGGTAAGCAAGGGCAGGTTATCGACTTACCGCCTTTTTTAAAATTAACTGATGAAGAATTTAACCCTATTGAAATTTATGCCTATTACTTAGGCTTGTACATTAATACCCAAAGTAACGGCATTTATCTCGATTATATATTGTCGTTTCCAGTGACTTATGAAATGCCAATTCGTGACAAGATTATTGAAAGTTTTAAAAAGGGCTTAAAAAAATCACTGCCCGCAGAACTCGGTGAACAAGGCATTGCCCAATTGTCAGTAACAAAAGGGGCAAGTGAGCCGGCAGCTTATGCGCTTGTCGCTTTGCAAGCCTATGACTTTGACCCAACAGATGAAGAGCATATATTTTACAGTGTGTTTGACTTTGGTGGCGGCACAACCGACTTCGACTTTGGCATATTTAGAGAAGCCAACGGTACAAAAGAGCGCCGCTTTGATTATGTGGTTGAACATTTTGGCGCTGGTGGTGATAAATTTTTAGGTGGAGAAAACCTACTTGAATTATTAGCATTTGAAATATTTAAGAACAATAAAACTGAACTGTTAAAGCATGGGATTCAATTCGAAAAACACCCAGAAAAAGATGCTTTTGCTGGCAGTGAGCAACTATTAAATAGCTCACAAGAAGCCAAAATAAATACTAAATCTTTATGCGAAGCATTACGCCCATTCTGGGAAGGACGCCAAGATTCTGGTATTGATTTATCCCAAGGGCAAATAGCAATTAACCTGCGTGATGTAAATGGTCAAGTGCAGACGGGCTTTGAGCTTGATGTAAACGAAGATGCGCTAAATGACATACTTAATAGCCGTATTGAACGAGGAGTAATGAATTTTTTTAATGCGCTACGCCTTGCGTTTAGTAATAGCAAATTGTCGCTGCACCAAATTGATAAAATCCAAATTTTTCTCGCTGGCAACTCTAGTAAATCTCCGATTGTTAAAATGCTTTTTGAAAAACATATTGCGTTACAACACCAGGAAATGGAACGAACTGAAGATCAAGCTAGCCGTTTTGAGTTGTATCCGCCATTAGGTGGTGATGATGGCAATGTTGAAAAGCCAACGGGTAAAACCGGTGTGGCATTTGGATTAATCGAGGCGCGTGAAGGAGGCTCGATTAAGGTCATTGACCATAATATTAGCGATGACAATATTCGCTTTAAATATTATTTGGGAGGGAGCCGTAAAAAACGCTTTAAGCCATTAGTTGATAGAGAAACAGCATTTAATCAATGGGTTGAATTTATTGATGCGAGTAGCGCAAAGTGTGAATTGTTTTATACAGAGCAGTCTTTATCGAGCACTGGGCAGGTATCCATAGCAGATGACAGTATTAAAAAACGCACCATCATATTAGATACAACAGACGATGAGGCATTAGTTTACTTACGTGTTATTTCACCGACCTGTATTGAATATGTTATTGCCCATGAAGAGCAAATAACCAGTGATACGTATATCAATGCTATTCAATCAATTGAATTAAGTTAAAAGGATTTATTATGCTACCAGTCGTTACCACAATACCCACAATTCTTGCCGCAATTACTCAGGTTGTTGCTCCGCTTGGTACTGTATTTAAAAATGCACCATTGTTATTTGAATTGGCAAATAAAATGTTGCCGCAAGTTGTAAAAATGGCGGAATCAATCAGTGCTGTTATAGATGTTATTCGTCCTGGCGAAACTGCAGAAGAGCTTGGTGCTAAAGCTGCTCATGCGGAAAAAAAAACAGCCGACTTTGACTGTATTAACCAATATGTCGACTACCTACGCAATGACGTAAACATTGAAAATATTGAGCCTAATGATGGATCTGTAGTTAAAACCACTCGTCAAGTGTTGGGGTGTTCACTATTGGTTCAAGCTGTAAGCGAAAAGCTTGATATTGGCGTCAGTTTGCCATTTATTACAACGGTAAGTAATACCAATATTGGGGCTGAGGTAGTAGTCGAAATGCTTAAACAGTATTCCAGTCGAGGCCTAGACATGGATGACTTAGCGAAGTATCTCAGTAATGAGTTATCTATTGATTTACTGGATAAGCACGGTGATGTGCTAATTGAAGCTTACAAAGTGGTCCATCCTCATCTCAATGATAAACAAATCGAACAAGAAATGATGAAGGCTACTTCAAACAATTCAGAAGTTTAAAAGGATTTATTAATGAAAAAACCATTAATTGAGTTGTTAAAAAATATTGAATTACAGACTCATATGTCAACAATGGCCAAAATTGAAAAGCCAGCATTCCTGCAGGATTATGAGTTTTCACTTTACCATATTAAAGAAGTAACCTTTGACGAAGAGTCGCCACGCAAGGAAGCTTTTGAGAATGTATTGAGTTCACTGAGTATTGAAGGGATTCTGTTCACCTATTTATTAGTTGGCGATAGTAATGGTGTGTCATTTTATTTTGGTATTGCAAAGGATAAACAATATAAAAAACCATTACAGTTAGACGTGGATGACATTGGCGATACCATTTTAAAACCTGCGATTGAAGGTAACTTCAGAGGCAGCTCAGTAGAAAAACTAGGTAAAAAGCAACGCTTGAGTGTTAAAGCTAAACTAAGCCAATTTCAACATATTGCTAAGCTTGAAGGGGTGCCCAGTGTTAATGAAGAGAATGAAGAGTTTCAAGGTGTTGATCGTTTAATCGACATTATGAGTGGTGATGATTTTTGTTTGGCCATTATGGCAGATCCCTTATCACTATTTGAAATCAATGCCATTGAGCAGCATTTACATACCATTCATGACAAATTGTCGCCATTGGCAAAGCAGAGTATTCAAACGGGTGAGAATAGTTCGTCTACTTCAGGCGTAAACCAAGGCAGTAATACTTCCAAAGCTAATGGCCAAAATACCAGTAAATCAATCACGATGAATACCGGTACAAATAATAGTACGACACAAGGTACTAGTGATAATGCAAATAGTGGTAAATCAACCAGTAAAAGTGGTACCAAAGGAAGCTCTGATGGACGTTCGGATGGGGATACAAAAGGGACTTCTGTTACTACTACCTCTGGAGAAAGTGTGGGTAGCAGTACATCTGAACAAACCGGTCAATCGAATACGACTAGCAGGGAGTTTAGTGATAAAAGCTTACAAGAATGGTTAACGTACATCGATGATGTGCTATTAAAGCGGGTACATTATGGCAAGAATAAAGGCTTATATTTAAGCAGCATTTATTTATTCTCGAATGTAAAAGGCACAGTACTTAAATTAGGTAATACCGCTCGGTCTTTATTTTCTGGTGGGGGGAGTAATAAATCACCACTGACATTTAAAGAAGTAACCAATGAAAGAGAAATTTTTTCAATACAAAACTTACAATTCCCTCGAACCAGTATCGATGCTGAAAAGAAAATTGCAGCGACCAAAGATAGTCATGCGCAATTGGCCATTTTGCTTTCAAAAAGTCCATTTGAACATATCATGGGAAATTGGTTGTCGACCAATGAGCTAAGTGTGGTTGCTGGTTTACCTCAAAAAGAAGTTGTTGGTTTAACATTAAAAGAAGAAGTTGAATTTGGTTTAAATGTTCCACAAAAGGAAGATGAAAATAAGCTATTTTTAGGTTCATTGGTGAAAAGTGGTTTACTGCAAAATATAGATGTCTGCCTAGATAAGCGAGACCTTGATAAACATACTTTTATCGCTGGTGTTACAGGCAGTGGTAAAACAACCACTTGCCAGCGTTTATTACAATCTGCAGAAATGCCTTTTTTGGTGATAGAACCTGCCAAAACAGAGTACCGAGTACTAACCAAAAAGCAAAAAGATATTATTATTTTTACTTTGGGAAATGACAACGTTGCGCCATTTAGGCTAAATCCTTTTGAGTTTTTTCCTCATGAAAATATAACCTCTCGGGTTGATATGCTTAAGGCCAGTATTGAATCAGCTTTTGATATGGAAGCCGCTATACCTCAATTAATTGAAGCGGCTATTTATAAGTGCTACGAGGCCAAAGGCTGGAATATAGCCACGTCAAAAAACAGTAAACATGTTGATCCCTTTGCTGATGGTGTTTATGCATTTCCGACATTAAGCGAGCTAGTAAAAATGACTGAGGTTGTGGTCGCTGAACAAGGCTTTGATGACCGACTAAAACAAGATTATATTGGCTCTATTAAAGCTCGATTACAGGGATTGTTGATTGGTTCAAAAGGGTTAATGCTAGATACGCCTAGATCAATCGACTTTAAAGATTTAGCCACAAAAAATGTCATTTTAGAATTAGAAGAAATCCGTAATCCCAGTGAAAAATCATTGATTATGGGTTTTGTGTTAGCGAATTTAAATGAAGCAATTCGCGCTAATTATGAAGAATATCGACGAAGAGGTGAGCGATATAAACATATTACATTAATTGAAGAAGCACACCGATTATTATCTAAATTTGAGCCCGGTGATAGCCAAAATAAAAAGCAAGGGGTAGAAACCTTTGCCGATATGCTGGCAGAGGTTAGAAAGTACGGTGAGGCATTGATTATTGTTGATCAAATTCCTAATAAGCTGACCCCAGAAGTGTTAAAAAATACCAGTACTAAAATTATTCATAAGTTATTTGCAAAAGATGACAAAGAAGCAGTGGGCAATACCATGGCATTGACTGATGAACAAAAAAGCTTTCTATCAAACCTTGAACCTGGACGAGTTATTTTATCAAGTTCAGGGATTAATAAACCGTTACAAGTGCAAGTTAAAGAATTGGTAAGTACAACAACAGAGAGTGAAGTTGACGCGTCTGATATTAGGCTTATTGCGTTGGATTATTATGCCCAACACTACAAACGTGGCCTAATAAAAGGCTTGGAGTTTTATGCACAACAACCAACCCAAGCGGATGTTGAGTATTTTCTTCAGTGCGATTTAATGAGTGACTGGTTTGAAACCGTAAATAGCCAAAAAGCGACACAAGGGTTAATCAATAGTATTGCGACCTTTGATAAATCATTTCTAGTGAACTTTATTTTAACCGCTTGTTACTTTGATACGGACACTCGCGATCGTGAAACTCAGGTTGAAAGATTAACCCAGTATTTAACCAGTTTACAGACAGATATACACACACGTATTGACCGTAAATTGAATCACGCCTTTAGAAAAAATATCAAAGATAACTAGGAGAAATCAAATGGGTTTATGGAGTAGCGTTGGAAGTGTATTAAGTAGTGCCTGTAGTGCAATTAGCAGTGCGGTTTCATCTATAGGCTCTGCAGTAAGAGACACTGCGATTTCTATTGTAAAATTTGGGGTTGAACTAGCTGCAAAAGTAGGCGAAACCATTAAAAATGTTGGTGTGTCTTTAGGTATTTTATCAGTGGAGGATAACCTTGAGGAGTTAGGTGAAAAGGCGATGTTAAGTGACAAAAAGCCTGAAGACTTTGACTCTATTAATGACTACATCAATCATTTACGTAATGACGTGCCGCTAGATAAAGATAAATTAGCCAGCCTTGATGAAAAAGATTTGCTAGCTAGGTCTGCCATTGGTGCATCAATCACCCTTAAAGGGATCAATGAAAAGCTAGATACGGTGGTGACACCTGAATTTATGGCAGAAGTTGCTAAGCAAGAGTTAGCTTCAGATGAAATTATTGGCACTATTAAAGCGTATAAAGAAAAGTCATTAAGCACTGCTGATTATGCTTTATATATCGGTGATGAGCTGAGTATTGATGAAAGTGACAAACACGGCGATGCATTGGTGGAGGCTTATCAAAAGCTAGAACCTGAGCTTAATATTGAACAAATTGAAGATAAAGTTATGGGACTCAAAGGTTAATTGTAATGAATGACTATTGTATTTTTCTAGCAAACAACACTGTTCAGGTTAGTCGCATCGTTAATTGTGAACTCGAACCTATAAGAATTAGAGGGGAGGTATTAATTCCTCTTGATGATTTTTGGGGATTATTTAAAGATAAAGTGGAGTATGAAGAGAGTGAATCATTAGCGTTCATGGTTCTAGCTGACACGGAAGACTTCTTTATTATGGAAGACATTTTGATAGCTGACCATTTTAGTGCCACTAAAGAGGAACTTGAAAAAGTTATTTTTGATATTAACAAACCCAATTACAGCCTCAATTTTTATCCAGAAGTTGATTTGCAACAACCTAATTTAATTAATGTTAAAGCAGCAATGAATAATGTTGAAGACTTGCCTGTTGATATCACCAGCCATGAAGATAGCTTGCAGACATTTTTTAGAAAACAGACTAGAGCTTTTCAAGCTGACCATAAAAAACGGTAAAGGGAAATTAATATGGATATTGAAAAGCTTTTAGTAATACTTGAACACCCAGAGATTAAGTTAAAGATTGTAGAAATTGTTAGTGCTTATTCTTCTGAGAAAACTAATGAAGCACAACCTAAAGAGCTATTAATGCTGGATGCAGAAGCTGACTCATTTGAGTCTGAGCAGCCTCAAACTCCTATGTCTATTGAACCATCTGAACCATCGCCTTTGGAACTAGAACACCAAGCATTGAAAAAGGACTGTGAAGAAATGAAAGACTTTATTAAAAAGCTTCAAGCCTTAATTTTTGGAAAAGACCAGCAGTTGTCTGATAACCAAAATGAATTACAGCAACTACGTACAGCAATAGAAAATGCAGAAAAGCAAATAAAAAGTAAGCAGTCGCAATTACAAAAGCTAAATGATGATATCAATACTTTAGAGAGCTCGGCAACTCAAGCGGGTAAGCAAAATGAGGATAATTCACAAAAATTAACTTGGTATAGGGACAATTTTGCTGAAGATGTGCTTATTACTGAAACATATCAAGGCTTGGCTGAAACGACAAAATCCTCATTGAAGCGTATTTTTAAAGATAATACGCCAAAAGGTTTAGTGGCTTGCGGTATTCAGGAAAAAAACATTGCTCTTTTGTGGGATTATGTAAAAAATGAAGCCGTTAATGGCAGTAACCTTGATATGAATAATTTAGTAAAACTTTTCGAGTTACTGTTCAGCCGTTTTAGTATTGCCTTTCCTATGTATGAGATGCAAAGTGTCAATCTAGGTGTCAATTTTGATACTCAGTTGCATATCAGACATCACTCTAGCTCGAATATGAGTGGTGCAATACAGGATGTAATATTACGTGGTTACATGAATTCTAAAACTGAGAATGTAATTAAACAGTCTGTCGTTGTGGTTTGATTATGCTTTGTAAGAGTTTAAAAATATTTTAGGTGTTCTGAAGTGCTCTTCTAGTTGTCACTAAATTGTTTATCTAATGTTAATTAACAATGTGCGCAATTAAAACGGTCGAGAAAAACGATGGGGTTGCGAGTTCGCGTCTTGCTTCTCTTGCCAAATATAAAAAACCTAGCAGAAATGCTAGGTTTGTTGATTTTTTAAACCTAACTTTACTCATCACAAGTTGACCTAAATATGAAGAGGACGTAACGAGTGAGTTTATTGTCTACAAGCAATGATTCTGTTCTTTCGATTTTACAAGCTTACAATCCTCAAAATCTCGAAATTTAAAATATTATGTAATTCTATTTTGAGGTGGAGATAAGCATATGTGCAAGCAAGCGAGTTATAGTAAGTATCAGAAAAGTGTGATCAAGTTTTTGAATGATTTATTGGGTACCCGCATACCATTTACTTATGAAAGAACCCAGAATAATCACCTCAAAGTCCTAGTGGATGGAGTACCTAAGCCGCTGTACACCGGTTCAACACCTTCTGATATAAAATCAATCAATAACTTTATGAGTTATGTTAAAAAGGAATTGAGAGCTGTAGGTGCTGAGAGTGAACTCAACACAGCGGATCAAACTCCTTCAATTCAATCCGTATTCCAACCAAGTTTTGAAAAACTCATTCAAACTTGCATTAAGTCATTGAGAACACGAACATCATCGATATCTGAACAAGAAAAAATTAAAATTTTGGAACTAAATGATATTGATTTTATTAAAAAAGATAGGATAAAAATCGTAAAGCACACGATCTCTCACACTTTGCAGTCAAATAGGCAAAGGGGATATATAAAGCCAAAAGCGATGAAAGAGATAGAGGCGAGTATTATTAAGCATCTCAACTTTATGCTACCAAGCATGGCTTTTTATTCTGACCTTATAGTTAGCGCAAATAGTGACGATAAAGTTAATGATGATCTTGTAATGGTGAACAACCTTGATGAGACATTAGCAGTAGTACTACAAGCTCCCGAACCGACCTGTGCAGAAAGCACATTACCAAGCAAGCCTGGTATTACAACTAAACCTGAAATATCTGACAAACAGTTAAATGCACCAGCCAAAATCATGCAGCTTTCTACGAGTAAGCGTGTTAATTCACTTCGCACGTTAACGAATGATAAAGCTCTAGAGTTAATAAAAGACATAGAACAAGCCATGTCTCTTAATCGTGAGCAAGATATTGAGGCTGTCGTTGCATTAATTAGAGAAAAATCGATTCCAATGGATGCCATTATTTCACGCTTAGAAGCAGCTTAATATTACTGATTTTGTATTTTATCGGTGGAGAACGCCCACCTGTTTTTGGAGATCATATGAGCCAGCATTTAATTATACCAACTAGAAGTCTTGGCTTTGGGTACGACCTGGAGTTACATGATTGGAATCAGAGACTTCAAGCTTATAGGATCTTTGAAGGCCAGCCTAAAGAGCTTTTAGAAGGAGGGTTGGGATTAGGGTTGAATCTTATTCGCCAATTTACCTCAAATATTGAGTGGTATAAAAGTATTCCTAAGGAATTTTTAGCCAAATCAGCCCCATTTCCAGAGCACCAATATCAAATGTTATGGCTAGCGGCAAACGTAGAACCAGCCGCTCAAATTTTACTGACAAGACCCTTGTTACTGGTGCTTATTTGCGAACATTACTCGGTTGATAATGCGACGGCAAAAATAATCGCTCAATTAGGTCAGCGTGATATTTTGAAACGATTAGGTTATCACGGCTCAAAAGGGGCATTAAAATTTATAGATAAACTGGCTCTTAAGTTTGATCGGGATATTGAGCTCCAGCACGTCAAGAAGCAATTAGATAAACGCTTTTGTCGTTATCAAGTATTCAATCACTATTCTATGGTTAATTTTAATGCCTTAAGCATAGATAATAGATATCCATTTTTAACGGGAACTCGGTTTGGTCAGGTAATCGCAAGTGACCAAAATATTAAGAGAGTGTCATTAGTAGCATACTTATTAGATGCACTCATGCTGGGAGTTCAATTAGGGATAAATGATCCAGTACAAAGAATTGGCATCTTGCAATCTATCGATGAATTAGAACAATTACATCAGCGATGGGTTGATCGACGTAATGACCTCAGAAGGCAGCAGTTAAGACCGGATGACGCAGATATTCCTTATCCACAATTAATAACCGGTAACGAGCAAATAAGACCGATTTGTAATTATGATGAGTTATTTAACGAAGGTAGCAAGCTAAAGCATTGTATAGCGATTTATCATCAAAAAATCGCTTCAGGGAATTACCTTGCCTTTGCAATGCAGACCCCGCAAAGGGTGACGGTAGGGGTTAAAATCATTAACAAAGAAACATTATTATTGCAGCTGGACCAAATTTCGGGTGTGTGTAACGCTTTACCAACCAATGAAACAAGAGAGATTGTCTATCGATGGCTTGAGGATAAAAAGAGAACCTAACTAATTTTGATACAAAATAACACATTAAAATCGTCGTCTTAGTTAATTAGGCATGTTATTTTTTTATTAAATGATCAAAGCTAAGCATGGTTTTACCGTCCATAAATAATTGAGTTCCAAAAAACTTTATGTTTGAATGTAAGCCTATCAAAACAAGGATGTTTTATGTCATTAGATCAATCTAACACTTCAGCAGTTTGCATTTTAGCTACAAGTTTAATCGATGTGGTCAAATCAGATATCATTTTCAACGTAACTTCAGTTTTTACAGTGGGAACTATTGTTGTTGATTACGTAGAAGCCTTCGATACTAACAATTTTCTTTTAAGAAGAGTTAAAGACTCATAACAAGTTTTTGACTCTATGCGATGTGCTACCTTAATTTTAAGAGAACCATTTTTCGGAACAGCTTTAAGATCTGAAAGTCAGGTTCATATTGCATAACAATGAAAGTTGGCTTTGTGATGTGTTTTTAATTTTATAGTTGTGAGCATGTTGGGTTTTAGGTGTTTGTAAGTTGATTTTTAAATTTAAACATGAAGTTACTCGATGTTTTCCAGTCAATAATTTTTTTACTGTATATTTGCAGTGTAAAATACCTAAATACATAGTAGAACTATCAATATATACAATTTGATTTTTCACTAAATAATCAAATTAATGAGTATTCCAATGGGTTTAAAGTTAAATGATTGATGTAAGGCCTAACAGGTCAACTAGTTTGAAATGCAATGAAATTATAGATCGTATAGTTTCAATAAATAGAGCATGGAAGATTGCATTAGATGACTCAAACCCTCACATAAGCGGTAAAATAGCAGATAAGCTATGTAACCAAAAATCTGCCTGGCAAGTTGAGTTATATCGAAGTTATCCAGATACTATTTGGTTTAAATATGATTTAGATAATTATCCCGATGGTAGTGTATTCAGTGTTCGTTTTGGAACTGAAATGGTCATTTCATCGGATGGTGATAGCAAATGGAATGCTGAGCATCTACCTGTCGAAATTGCACGAAGAATGTTAACTGAAACAGAGTTCCAACAAGCCACAAATCAAAAGAATTAATTTATGAACCTCATTATCAACATCATATTTATCGGTTTAACAGTCATCGTATTCTTAATAAGCCTTTCATTATTGTGGGGTAATCGCCGCGATTATTTACATTCAATATTGAATAAAACAAGTCATTTCTCTGAGCTTAAAAATGCAGAAAATATTCCTTTAGACACTCTAGATGATGGTTGTAAAGCATTAGCGCTTGATATGTGTGCAGTTAAGCAAAAGAAAAAACGCTCATATATCTCTTTCCGAGATGGCCGAGTAGAACTGTTGAGACACCCAACTCAAGTTATTGAAGATTTTTCAATTGCCTCGTTTAAATCAGTGCCAGCTATCCTAACTACATTGGGTATCTTGGGTACATTTGTCGGTATTACTATCGGATTAAATGGTTTAAGTGATTTCGGTTCTGATTCATCTGCATTAGTTGAGCAAGCATCAACTCTTATTGGTGGGTTAGGAACCGCCTTTATCACCTCCATTGCAGGTATGGGGTTAAGTTTTATATTCATGCTATTTTTTTCTTGGAGTGTATCGAAGACTAAGAATGCCAAAGATGGCTTAGCTGACTATATTCAAAAAGAGAGTGTCGTTGTCACGAGTAATGATTTATTGCATCAACTTGTTATTGGGCAACAAGTTAAAGACGAGCAAGTTATTGATCTAGATAAGCTAGTGAGGACTTTAGATACTCTTGCTGGTAAACCTGACGCTATTACGGCAAATGAGTTTGAAAGTTTATCAAACATTTCAGTTGATAAAATTTGTAACAAGATAGCTTCGATGGAAAAATCGATTAATGATAAATTAACCGAGAACAAGTTAGACGAGATCCAGCTTGGAACATCGATTACATCAAGTATGTCAGGCATTTTAGATAAAGCATTCCAAATACCAAACGAACTTTTGAATGATATATGTCAAGAAAGTAAGCAGATTAATCAGGCCACATATTCACTTAGCGGCATGTTAGAAAGTTTAACTTCCAGTAACCACGAGTCAGTTTCTTTAGCAGAAATTGAAGCCATTATTGATCAGAAAATATCAAATCCTATCAGTGAACAAACAACGAAAGTGACGAACTCACTCTTAGGGATAAACCTAAAATTGGCAGATATTACTGAGAAAGCCATAAAAGAAGATAGCTTAAGCTTGCTTCTTACTAATCAAGTAGCAGCTCCAATAAGCAAACATTTGGAGTCTTTACATCAAACTAGTGAAAGCATATTTAGTCATATTGAGCCGCTCCCTAAATTAATCAGCCAACAGTCGCATACCATTAACATATTCGCACAACAGATGAGTCAAGTTACGAGCTTAGTGACATCGATGGCAGACAATATGATTTCAGAGCAAGTAATAAATCTTGCATTATCAACACATGTTGCAGAGCCTTTAAATCAGATATCTTTAGATGTGAAGCAGAATGCAATTGAACAATTAAATGCATCAAATAGAACAGTGCATGCGATTGATGAATTAGCTAATGCAAGAACAGATGAGTTTGAAAGCTTAATTGTTAAAATGGGTGAAGAAATCGTTGAGCCCATTACCACAGAACTAGCGAACACAAATACCGTAGTGGCAAAATTTGCTGATATTAGTAATCAATTAAATCAGAGTGTAACTCAAACAGTTGAAGAGATGGCTAAAGCGACTGCAGTGGTTGCTAATTTTGAACAAAATACCCTAGAAAAATTAAATGTATTCGCATCATCGATGGATACGTCTCTCAATAATTTTGCCATAAATAGTACCGCAGCTCTTAAAGATATTACTAATGAAGTTCAAGGTATCGTGGAGTTGGGTAGTAAATCAATTCAAGAGCAAACAGATGCATTTAGCCAAATGATTTGTGAATCAGATGCCATCTTTAAACAACAATCTAAAACATTAAAAGATGTTGGAATTGAATCAGCGGCACTCATGTCCACCGCCAAGCAAGAACTTGAATCTGGCTTAGGTGATATCGATGCCAAAGTATTAAATATGTCTGTGACAGTGCAGAGTGAATTAGAACGATTTAGAGAGCAGTACCAGCAAAATCTGACACTGTATTTTACTGAACAGAATTCACTACTCGAATCTTCTTTGAACGCTCAGAAAGAGGGATTAAATGAAGTCGTAGGCAACTTCAAATCGGTATTCGAGCAAGAATATACCAAGCGCAGTGAAATGCTTGATGACCTTAATATCCATCATAAGCAAATGATTGATGTAATTGAAAGGGTTCAAGTTATGGCTAAAGCTTTAGGGCTTGAAAATGCTAGCTGGGTTGACACTGTTCAGCTACAAAGCCAATTGGTAAGTCGACAAATGGCTGATTTAGGCCTTTCATTTGCTAAGGCATCAGAGGACTTTAAAATACTATCAAGTCAAATGAGACCTGAAATGGATGATTATTTCAAACGTGCTAATAAATCAGTTGAACAATATTTTGGTGACTTTGATGCGACTTCATCACGTATTTATACCAGACTCGATAGAGCTGTAGATGTAATGATTACCGTAATTGAAGAAGCTAAACATGAAAGAGATGAACTTGCCATCCTGAAACAGAAGGCAAGCTAATGGACGTCAGTCATTACAAGGAAGAACAGCAAATTGATGAAACAGGTACCTGGTTATCCATTAGTGATTTAATGGCAGGTCTACTGATGGTTTTCGCTTTGCTGCTAATTGTTACATTGGCACAATTGTTCGAATTCCAGGAGCAATCTAAAAGTAATCGAATCATCATTATCGAAGAAATTCAAAAAGGATTGGAAGAGGTTGGTATTGAATCTCAAATCGATTCCAAAGGGACTTTGTCATTAGTTGAAGGGCTTCAATTTGATGCTAATAGTGCTCATATTGATGAAAAAGGACAAGACTTTCTCAGTAAGTTAATACCAATCTATAGTCGCGTTATTTTTCAAGAACGAAATAATATAGATAAAGATACATCAGATATATCTGAAGAAGTAAATTATCTCGTTATTGAAGGGCATGCTGATTTATTAGAAGGTAAAAATAATGGCATGTCTCTCAGTTTACGACGAGCTGAAGCAGTAACAAATTGGCTTGAAACCAGTATATTTCCTTATAAAGGGGACTTACTCAATAAAGTGCTGCCTGCCGGACGAGGAAGTTTAGAAGCAAACCCTAATCTACCTGCTAATGATAACCGAAAAGTTATTTTCCGTTTTGAGTTTAAAAGTCATGACATTACAGAGTTGATGAAAAAAGGTAGTAACGTCAATGACCTTTAGAAATAGCCGTCAACCTTGGTTTCTTGATCCAGTACTTCCGACTAAACTGCACCTATCCAGTAGCCAGCCACCTCTAGGCGGTGTTAAAGAGGGTGAACAAAGCACGGTTAATCTCGATGATAAAGACATTAAAAGCATTGCTAAACGATTGAAAAATAATGAACCAATTTCTGAAGTCGATTGGATAATCCTATTGCGTTCAGAGGAACGTTACCAAGCGTTGAGTGCCACAGAACGTAAATCTATTGTTACCCTTGTTTGGGGCAGTTTATTAAAGGATAAGCTCCGTTATAACAAAGTCTTAATTAAGACTGTAGCAAGTTTGGCTAGAGGGTATCACTCTCTGGCTGATTCACTGGTTGACGCTTTTCCAAAGAAATTTACCGCATCTCATGAAGGTTCAACACAGCAAAGAACTGACATTGTGCGGAACCTACTGACACAAGATTATTTGTCTTGTGCACATATGATACGCAGCAGCAAATTGAGCGTTAGTAAATGGTTTGAACAGTATGAGTTAGAAGCTGAAGGCGAACACATAACTGCTATTTGTAAAAATGCTGCAGCTATATTGAATCAATCTCCGAACACAAGTGATTTGAACTGGTGGCTTTCTTGTCAGCAGTCATTAGAGATTGAGCAAACTATTGAACAATTTGAACAGCTTTTACTTAATTTGAACCATATCGAATCGAACACTGACTTCGATATGTGGATTCAGACTCGTTGTCTTCCAGATAATGAAGAAACCCTGTGGTATCAACTTTCTGAACCCGCTAAATTAAAGCTAAAAAGCTTATTTCATGTCACAAGCTTTGAGTCAGTTCAAAAAATATTTAATGCTTTATGTGAGACAAGTACTGACCCAACATTGACAAAAACTCATGCAAGTAACCTTAACAAGCGAACCTCCTTTTGGTCATCATATAGTGATTCATTTGATCGGGTCCGTTTTATGTTGACCGAGCGTTCTGAAAAGCTACTTTCCAATAAAATGGATCTACGCCAAGAGCGAGTAACTGTAATGACATCATCCATTTTGAATGATGCAAGTGAAATTTGTATTTTTGAAATAGGGCGCTACATCTTTATTGAACGTTTTAGAGGAACAAATTTTGATTTAGGCGTTTTTGAAAAATCACCATTACTTGAAAAATTACTTTTCGAGTCAGCGGGATTAAATGCCGATATTATTAGCAAACTGCAACCGACAGATACAGCAGATCACTTACATTACTGGCAAAAGAGATTAATCAAATTCTTATCGAATAAAAATATTCATCCTAATAGGATTAATAGCATACCGAAGGGATGGTTTTCTCAATTATCACAAGATGAGAAACTTAGTGTCGATGAAATGAAACAACGCAGATACCAACACAATTTAGATAGCACAAGTTACTTTAAAATAGGCCAAAGTTACAGATGAACAATATAATACAAGATCCATTAACAATAACGTTTTGCGCCATAATTTTAATCGGGGCATTCATATTTGGTGTGCAACTTTGGTTATCAACCCGCAAGTTAATTACTCAACTCAATAATGTTAACTCAGAACTTCAGCAGTGCAAGGCTATTAATGAATTTGATGAAGACGGTGAAATCATCGATAGGACTTGGTCTGATAGCGCTTTAACTATTGCATATCAAAATCGCGATAAGATGCACAGTCAAATTACTGCGGCGGAATGTTTAAAAGCACCTTGGAATGCATATAAAAGAAGTATGCAAATACCAGGAGAAAACTTTGAATTGAAAGCCAACCAAGCCCCTGCATTAAGAAATACGATGCAGGTAAACTCACTGTTTAATATGGAGAATGTTGTAGAGTCACAAATCAATGTGCGACTAATGACATCTGTACCAAATATGCTAACAGGGCTTGGTTTACTATTCACATTTGTCGGATTAGTGATTGGTATTGCAGGCGCTTCATCAGGCCTAAGCTCAGCTGATAGTGAAGCCGCAAGACAATCTCTATACCCACTATTAAGTGGTGCTAGTATTGCATTTACTACTTCAATTGTAGGTATTATTTGCTCGATGGCTTTCAATATTTTCGAGAAAAATCGTTTCTTTCAATTAGAAAGAGAAGTTAAAAAATTCAGCGATTACTTAGCTACCCATATTGAATTCATTGATTCAGACAAGCTAGCTGCAATGCAGTTAGAAGCCATTGAAGGGCAAACAAAAGCGTTGAATGATTTCCAAGTGGATCAACAACGAATTACTGATGAAACTATTAGACGAGTATCTGAAGAATTTAGAGAAACCCTACTCGATAATGCAGGATCTGAAATTGAAAAATTAGCTGATTTAATAGCTGAAATGAACAAGAGCATGGGGGAGAACTTAACAAGCTTTACCGATAATCAGGTCAAAGTAACTAAAGCAACAGAAGAACTGACCCAGACTTTGCAAACATCGATTGTCAACGTAACCGAAAAACTTAAAGATAGTTCAGATGCAATGGGTGAGCGGGAAGAACAAAGAGTTAGCAGAATAGTCAGTATATTTGAGACTGTTTGCAATGATATGTCACAGGTTATGACTGAAACAACATCAGCAATCAATGGGCGTGAAGAAGAACGTGTTAATCGCATCATAAACAGCTTTGAAATCGCAAGTAATGATATCTCTAAAGTCATAACTAATAGCACTACTGAGATTGAAGAACAATTATATGCCCAGTCTCGCATCTCACTTGATAACATTAAACAAGCATCTGAATGGTATGGTAAAACTATGGCTGATTCAGCACAATTGCTAGACAATATTCCTGAGCGAATCACATTGGCAAGTGAGCAAAGTGTTCAAAATTCTAGTCAACAACTGCAAGCCTTAATGGCTGAATTATTACCTGAAACAGTTGCACAGGTTTCTAACAGTTTAGGTCAGCAAGTAAACTCCCTGATGTCACAAGTGACTGTTGCTGAAAGTAATCTAGCTAATATTTTACAACAGTTTCCTGATGTAGCAGCGCAGCTTGGTAAGTTAAATCAAGAACTGGTAGGTAACGCGCAAGTTATTGGTCGTTTACATGAGTCGACAAAGTCGAGTTTATCTAATTTCGTAGATACATCTCAAAGCTTAAATGAAAGTGTTACTCATATGGCTGAAGCAAATACATTCTCAGCCGAACTGGCTAGAAACTATATGGTACTGCTTAAAGATATACAAGGCTCAGCTAAAGATGCGTCAGAGTCGAATAAAACAGCACAGCAAACATCTGTTAATTTAAAACATGCACTAAAAGAACATAGTCATGTTAGTCAGAGTATAAAAGCGGCTTTAGATAGTTCACTATCTCAGTTACATCGTGGTCTAAGCGATTATGCAGACTTAACTAACAAGCATATGTCTTCTTTAGATCATGATGCTAGCAAAGTGTCATCACACTTAGTTGAAGCGATAAAAGAAGTTGATGTTTTGGTTAAAGATATTGCCCGAGTTTCAAGCAAAATGAGTAATGTAGCGTGAGCTTAAAACAAAATAAAGAAGATACCAGTTACATGATGGCTATCTCAGATGTGATGTCTGGGTTAATGTTCATTTTCATTATTACCTTGGCTATTTTTGTATTTGATTTTATTGAAGCATCTCGTGAGCATGAAGAAGAAATGCATAAACTAACTGAAGCATTAAATAAGCTTGGTGAAAATAACCAGATGCGCGCTTCGTTACTTGTTGATATTCAGGATGAGCTCAAGAAAAGAGAGATTGACGTTGAAATCGATGCTGAACATGGTGTCTTAAGACTCAATGAAAATGCTATTAGGTTTGAAACAGGATCGTCTGACTTGAATGAAATTCAAATTGAACGATTAGGTACTGTAGCTGAAGTGCTAGGCACTATACTGCCTTGTTATGGTATCAACCCTCCAGAACACCTTAATTGTCTAAAAGATAAAACTGAAGGTGGTGATGAAAGCAAAATAGCCACAGCAGGTAAAATTGATTCAATATTTGTAGAAGGGCACACTGATAATGTCCCTATTGGTGGTCGTTTAGCTCGGAAATATCAAGATAACTGGGTGTTATCGGCTCATCGCGCTATGTTCACTTATCGGGAAGTCGCAAAAAAACAACCTGTACTGGCTCAAATGATGAACAATAATAACCAACCAATTATTAGTGTTAGTGGTTATGGAGAGGGACGTCCAGTTCCTGGTCATGAATATAATACGCCAGTGTCCGACCCCGTTAATCGAAGAATAGATTTTAGATTTATTATGACACCGCCTTCCATTACAGAAGCCCAAGCTTCAATGAAAGGAAATCTGAACTAGATGGCAAGTTTAACATCGATTAATAGTGATAATCATCTAAAGGCATTAAGCGCTAAGCTACCAACAATGTTGTTTGTAAATAATTGGGCTCCGTCCGAAAGTGAATTAGTATCCACTTATGAACAAGTTAACGAATATCAGCAACAAGGGCGGTTAAACGTTGATAATGTCACCCTTTATCAGCAACGCTTAATTGCGTCATTAATGGTATTAGACACCAATAAAAAACAACAGTTAGGCAATGTTTTATCTTTTACTGACATTTGGCAAGCGTGTTTTAAGATGTTTAATACTCGCATTGATCAATTGACAGTTGAAATCTTAATCAAAGACTTCAATAATTTATTGGTAACCAAATCGACAGAGTCTATGTACCGTATTATTACCGATATAGATCTACTATCTCGTAAGACGTTAGAGGCTTTCCCCGCGACGGTTCGAAGCCAAAATATAACAAGATTAAAAGACCAAGCACTGAAAGGTTCTGAAAATAACCAAACATGGCAAAGTGTGTTTGTTAGGTTACAAACTAAGGTGCAACTATCAACGGTTGCCATATTTAATGATTTTGTTAAACACAAAGATGAACCGTTTAAGCAAGATATTTTAAAAGATACTAATGCCTTCTTGATGGCATACCTAAAGCGTGGCCATGTTAAAAACTTATGGGTGTTTGCCTCCTCAGACGTGATAGCGCAATTACCTGCAAATCAACAATCAATTTGTTACACACTAAAAAATGCTGAAAAAGAGCAAATGATCATAGTGGCTCATATCGGTGAGCATATTTGGGTTCAAAATTATAAATTAGATGTTTTTGGATTTTATAAATTACCCGAAAAATTTACATACTTACAAAGTGTTGTTGAATATTTAATCGATAAAAAATGTAAGTATCATTATATGTTCAGCCGAACCGGACTATGGCAATATAAGCTGTCATTAACGCTAAAAAGTGCTACTGGTTTTAGCCCCAAACGATCTGACTATATATAAGTTATGTGAAGTATTTTGATAGGAGTTATATGAATGATGAATAACCCTAACCCTAACCCTAATCCTAACTCGAAACGATTAAAGAAAGGACGCTATGAAAAAATCTAACTTCGAATTTCTAAAAGGCGTGAACGATATCTTGTATCGTACAGCCTGTGCAGCAGAAAATAATTTTCCAGATGATCCTAATACCACCTTATTCAAACTGCGTATGTTTGGCGAATCTGCAGCCAAGCATTTAGCTAAATTACTGTGTGTTGAGCCCCAAGTTACTCAAAATGATTTACTGCGTGAACTCGCAAAAATTGCCTGGGTTGATGATTCAATAATAAAAATATTTCATGAACTACGGATCATCGGTAACAAAGCAGTACATGATAACCATGACAATTTAACCGATGCTGAAATGTGTTTGCGCGTAACCTTTCGTTTAAGTGTTTGGTATTACCGTCTATTGACCAAAGATGAAGACTTTCAAACGCCGCTGTTTGTGTTGCCAACCAGTCAGCAAAGTAATGACGACGCTACCGCACAGATTGATGAATTAAAAGTCGCCCTTACAGAGGCGCAACAACAAGCAAAGCAAAACCAACAGCAGTCAAAGTCAGAAGTAGAAGCCCAACAAAGAAAATTAGTGGATCTACAAGGTTACATTTCTATTCTAGAAAGTAAGCAAACTGAAACGGTAGAGCAAACTCAAGCGCGTATAGCAGCACTCGAAGCGCAACTCAAAGCCAAAGATGCTGAAATAGCCAAAAAGACTGAAGCAGAACGTAAAGCCTATAAAAAGCAGATTACTGAGCAAGCCGCATCGCGTTCATTGGGCTTAAGTGAGCCAGAAACCCGATACCTTATTGACTTACAACTGCGTGAAGCAGGTTGGGAAGCCAATACCCAAACCTTAAAGTACGCTGCCAATACTCGTCCTGAAATAGGCCGCAACATTGCCATTGCCGAATGGCCAACAGGTATAGATGAAACGGGGAAACCAGGCTTTGCCGATTATGTATTATTTGTCGGTCTAATGCCGATTGCTGTCATAGAAGCCAAAAAACAAAACCTCGATGTGATGGCCAAACTATCAGAGGCCTATCGATATAGTCATACCTTTGATCAGCAATTTTTACATGACGAAATCAATAGCCATTACGCAGGCTCAGAACAGCATTCAATGGTGACAGAGCAATTAGGTTCCGTTTACAAACCATCCTGGTTAGATTCTGACGGTAAAACCCGCTTTAACATTCCTTTTTGTTATTCTGCCAATGGCCGTGAATATCGCGCCGCCGTTAAAACCAAAAGCGGTATTTGGCACCGTGATGTGCGCTTAAGCACCAATCAAGCTAAAGCCTTACCAGCGTGGCATAGCCCTGGAGAGTTAACGGCTAAACTGGAGCGTGAAGATAACATTCGTAATCGCTGGTTTGACGAAAACCCTGATTTATCCGCACTCAGTTTACGTTACTTTCAAGAAGATGCCGTTCGTGCAGTTGAGCAAGGTGTCATTGCAGGCAAACAAGAAATGATGCTGGCAATGGCAACCGGTACCGGTAAAACCCGTACTGCTATTGGCATCATGTATCGTTTGATTCAATCACAACGTTTTAACCGCATCTTGTTTTTGGTTGATCGCCGCTCCTTAGGTACCCAAGCCATAGGCGCCTTTGAAGACATGCGTATTAACGACGAAACCTTCAACAGCATCTTCAATGTCAAAGGCTTAACTGACAAATTCCCTGAAGACAGTACTAAAATCCATGTTGCTACCGTGCAATCATTGGTTAAACGCGTACTGCAAAGTGATGAAACCGTCCCAGTAGGGCGCTACGACTGCATCATTGTCGATGAAGCACATCGAGGTTATGTACTGGACTCTGAGCAAACCGAAGGTGAAGAGCAGTTCCGTAATGGCCAAGACTTTATCTCATCTTATAGACGCGTAATTGACCACTTTGATGCCATCAAAATAGCCTTAACTGCAACCCCAGCGCTGCATACCCGTGAGATTTTCGGTGATCCAGTTTACCGATATACTTATCGCCAAGCCGTGATAGATGGTTTCCTTAACGACCAAGAACCGCCGATTAAAATCACCACCCAGCTAAGTGCCAGTGGCGTGCACTTTGCTAAAGGTGAGCAAGTTGAGCGTATGACTTATCAAGGTGAAATCGTTCTTGATGAGCTAGAAGATGAACAAAACTTCGAGGTAGCAGACTTTAACCGTAACCTTATAGCGCCCAATTTCACTAAAGCTATCTGTGATGAGTTAGTTAATCATTTAGACCCCACCGGTAATCAAAAAACCTTAGTATTTTGTGTCAGTAACGATCATGCCGATATGATGGTAGAGCAACTGCGATTATCATTTGCCAGCAAATATCCGCAACTTGAACATGACGCCATAATCAAAATTACCGGCACATCAGACAAAGACCCAGACAAAATTCAAACCATGATCACTCGCTACAACAAAGAGCGCTTACCCAATATTGTGGTTACGGTCGATTTACTCAGTACGGGTGTCGATATACCCAGTATTTGTAACCTGGTATTTGTGCGTAAAGTGCGTAGCCGCATCTTGTACGAACAAATGAAAGGTCGCGCAACCCGTTTATGCCCGCAAGTCGGTAAAACCTCGTTCCGCATTTTTGATACGGTTGATTTATACGACACCCTTGAAAATGTCGACGGCATGAAACCAGTTGTGGTGAGGCCCACGGTAGATCTTCAAACCTTAGTAAATGAAATCACCGACAGCGAAACCTATAACGTAAAAGAGGCCGATGGCCGCAGTTTTGCCGAGCACAGTCACGATTTACTGGTTGCCAAGTTGCAGCGCGTTATTGGTCAAGCCATATTTAATCGTCAATACAGTAAAGAGATTGACCAAGCCGTTAATCGTTTTGATGAAATCTGCCAAGACAACATCGGTTGTGACTTTGCCAATCTAGGTAAAACCCTTAAAAACAAAGGCCCAAAGTGGACTGCTGAGATTTTTAATAAAGTTGATAATCTAGTGCCTCGCATCGAGCGCCTTAAGCACTTAATTAACCAGCAGCGTAAAGAGCCCATTTTTACCGATATTGCAGACGAGGTCATAAAGGTTGAGCACCTTTACGGAGACTACGACAACCCTGAAGATTTCCTTGAAGCCTTTGATAAACTTGTCGACACCAGTGTTAACGCCAATGCCGCCTTACATACTGTACTCACTAAACCGCGCGATTTAACCCGCAAAGGATTGGTAGAGTTACAAGAGTGGTTTGACAGCCAACACTTTGACGAGTCAACTCTGCGTAAAGCATGGGCTAAAAAGACCAATCAAGATATTGCTGCTCGCTTAATCGGCCATATTCGCCGCGCAGCAATGGGGCAGGCGCTACAGCCATTTGATGAACGTGTCGACCATGCTCTGGCTAAAATCATTGCTAAAGAAGCGTGGAATGAAGAGCAATTGAATTGGCTTAATCGCCTGGCCGACAGCATTAAAGTCAGTGTGGTACTTGACGACAACACCTTTAAAATTGGTAACTACAAGCGTAAAGGTGGAAAACGTAAGCTTATGAACGTCTTTAATGATGAATTACCCAGCATACTGTCTAACTTCAGTGATTATATCTGGGATGAACAAGCCTAAGGTTTTATCATAGCCAATAAGTGAAAAACTAAACAAGTAAACATTTTTAAGCATTGATGACGGCGAATAAGTTCCTAACAGGATTTTATACGCGTTGTTTAACGCGAGCTTAGCGCGACCTTAGCGCGACCTTAGCGCTATCTTATTAGTCCTATAAAAGGTCAAATAAGACGCCCTAACATTCGCCGTTATTGATGCATTAACCGTAAGATAAAAGAGTACTAACTGAATGAACAATAACGATCTGGTCGCCAAACTGTGGAAGCTATGTGACAACCTACGTGATGGCGGCGTGTCTTACCAAAACTACGTCAATGAGTTAGCCTCTTTGCTGTTTTTAAAAATGTGCCAATCAACCGGGCAAGAACAAGAGCTGCTGCCTGAAGGCTTTCGCTGGGGTAACCTCAAGTCAAAAATCGGCCAAGAGCAACATCAATTCTACCGTAACATGCTAGTGCAGTTAGGCGCAGACGATCACGCCATTGTGCGTGCCATCTTCCAAAATGTGAACACCACCATTACTCAACCTGCGCAGTTAACCGAGTTAGTCGACAATATGGATAAACTCGACTGGTTTGACGACGGTAAAGGTAAATCCCGTGACGACTTTGGTGACATGTACGAAGGGTTATTGCAAAAAAATGCTAACGAAACCAAATCAGGTGCAGGCCAGTACTTTACGCCAAGACCGTTAATTAGCACTATGGTTAAATTGTTAAAACCCCAGGCCCGTGAAGTGATCCAAGATCCCGCCGCCGGTACTGCAGGTTTTTTAATTGAGGCCGACAAATACATTAAGTCGCAAACCAATGACCTCGATGATTTAGACGACACAGACCAAGAGTTTCAAATGACCAAAGCCTTTGTTGGCCTTGAGTTAGTGCCTGAAACCCGCCGCTTAGCGTTAATGAACTGCCTACTGCACGACATTGAAGGCGATAGCGAACATGGCGCCATTCGTCTTGGTAACACCTTAGGTAGCGCCGGTGAAACCTTACCGAAAGCAAAAGTGATTTTAACTAACCCGCCTTTTGGCAGTGCAGCCAGTACCAATATTACCCGCACCTTTGTTCACCCAACGGGTAACAAACAGCTGTGTTTTATGCAGCACATTGTTGAGGCATTACTGCCAGGTGGCCGCGCCGCCGTGGTTATTCCTGATAACGTGTTATTTGAAGGCGGTAAAGGCACGGAAATTCGCCGCGATTTAATGGACAAATGTAACCTACACACCATTTTGCGCTTACCAACCGGTATCTTTTATGCCGCAGGGGTTAAAACCAACGTGCTGTTTTTCCAAAAAGGCACTCAAGCTAACCCGAATCAAGACAAAGACTGTACTACCGATACCTGGGTCTACGATTTACGTACCAACCTGCAAACCTTTGGTAAACGTAACCCGTTCACTGCAAAGTATCTTGCCAGCTTTGAACTTGCTTATGGTGATGACGCTAACGGACAAAGCCCACGTAAAGAGGGTGTTTACAATATATTAGGGTGTACTACTGAGGTTGATGAAAGCAATCTGGCAGAGCAAAGCGTAGACAGCCCTGAGCGATTAGATAGTGCCCGCTGGCGTAAATTCTCTCGCCAGTTCATCAAAGACAAAGGCGACAGCTTAGACATTACTTGGCTTAAAGATAACTCCATTACCGATGCTGCCAATTTGCCTGAACCCGAAGTACTCGCCACCGAAGCGATGACCGAGCTGACCGAAGCCCTACGTGAAATGAATCAACTGATGATTGACCTTGGAGCTATAGATGAAGCCGCAGGACAAGTGCAGTTATTGGCGGAAGAGTTTGGTTTAGAAAAGAAAGTGATTGAGGGTAAAGGATAATGGCCCAACGCGAAGTAACAAAAACACCTTCTAGTTGGGAGATCTGTTCGATCTCTTATATAGTTTCTGAGGCTAATACTGGACTTGTCCGCTCGTCTAAAGAGCAATTTATAGAAGGCCAATACCCTTATATTAAAATGAATAACCTGACAAATACAGGTAAGTTTGATTTTAAGAAAATGGTTTATGTCGACGCTATTGAAAAAGACCTTATAAAAGGGCAACTATTTGCAGGTGACTTTGTTTTTAACACCCGTAATAGCGCCGAATTAGTTGGCAAGTGTGGTGTCTTTAATGGAGGCTCCGATTCACCAATCCTATTTAATAATAATTTATTAAGGATGCGTTTTTCTGAAATATTGCCTGAGACAATTGCTTATTGGTTTAATTCCCCATTAGGAAAGCAGGCATTAAGTAGTATTACCTCAGCAACTACAAACGTTGCAGCTATTTATCAAAAGTCACTTTTAAAACTTGAGGTTCCGATTCCCCCACTCCCCGAACAAAAGCGCATTGTCGAAAAGCTCGACAGCTTACTGGCGCAGGTCGACACCATACAGCAACGCTTAAACACCTTGCCTAACATCATCAAACGCTTCCGCCAGTCCGTCCTCGCCGCCGCCGTCTCCGGCAAACTCACCGAGCAATGGCGCAACGACAATGAAATAGCTGATTGGGATGAAGTGACTTTAGGTGACGTTATTGATATTGGCCCTAAGAAACCTAAGCAATTAGATGAGGATTTAGTGTCGTTTTCACCAATGGCAATGATGCCAAAATTATTGGGGGAAGAGCTAGTTTCTGAAGTTAGAAAGTGGAAAGAAGTAAAAAAAGGCTTCACTTGCTTTAAAAATAATGATGTTCTTCTCGCAAAAATTACACCTTGCTTCGAAAACGAAAAGTCAGTTATTGCTAAAGGTCTAAAAAATGGAATTGGTACTGGATCTACCGAGTTTATGGTATTAAGACCCAATGGAAAAATGTTAAGTTATCTGATTTTTTGCCATGTAAAATCTCTTTCATTTCTTAAAGATGGTGAAATGAATATGTCGGGTTCTGTCGGTCATAGAAGGGTTCCAAAAGAATTTGTTGAAAATTGGTCTATAGGCTTACCTTTAATAGAAGAACAAACCGAAATCGTCCGTCTAGTAGAACAATACTTCGCCTTAGCCGATACCTTAGAAAAACACCTAAAAAAAGCCAAACAACGGGTCGATAACTTAACCCAAGCAATATTAGCTAAAGCGTTCAAGGGCGAGTTATTACCACAAGACCCAAACGACGAACCCGCAGACAAACTGCTAGCGCGCATAGCCATCGCAAGGAAAGAGGCTGAAGCACTTGCTAAAGCAGCAAAAAAAGCTGCTGGCGGTAATAAAAGACCCACTAAAACAGCGAAAGCATAATTTTGTATTTTTCAGCACGCCAATTGGCGTGCTTTTTTATGGTGAGATTTAATGAGTAATCAACAACAGCTTTGGGATCGAGTATTAGCAGAGTGGCCAGTAGATAGAATTCAAAATATGACTCTTGAAGAGTATGTGTCTGTTGGCGACAAAACCACTTTCACCTATTGGTTAGAAACAGAAGCGAGATTGCTTGGCTCTATTAAAGGCGGGTCGTCAGAAAAGTTTGGTATTTATAAGCGCAGTAACCCCAGCAACAATAATAATCGCAATAACTATCAGCATGATAACACTTACACATGGCACACCAAGTACGGTGATAATGCCCAAGCGGCTTTTGTCAGTATGAGACAGCATATTGTTGACGTTATAACCGCAGTCAAAGCGGGCGATTTAGACGCGATAGACGCGATGGATATTGCACTAACCTTAAAATGGAAAGTGGCCTTTATTTATCAAGATAGAAGCAATCCTAAAGTGTTAAATATCTATAAGGATTCGGTATTACGCCGTGCAGTGCAAGATAATAAAGCCACTATGGGCCAAGCCTATACCAGGCTCATTGCAAACATGCCTGATGATGCACCGCTGTTTGAGTATGCCAGCAATATTTGGAATACCAATCAAGCCGCCTCAGACGATGAAATCAATCAGCTAGTTGAAAAAATGGCTATGGATGCCGCCAACAATTTATCGACCGCCAAAAAACAAGAGCTGTATGAGTTAACTGAATGGGCCAATGATGCTGGTTTAGATATATACCCAGTCAATATTGATAATCAATTCCTAATAGGGCGCAAGTCACTGGTTAGAGAAAAGTCTGAATCCACATTCAGCATAGTCACCATCCAAAAGTCTAAGCTAAAGTTGGGTGATGATAATTTAACCTATGCGTTACTGGCTAGCCTTGAAGATGACATTAAAGCATTTGCAGAGCAATACGCCATCGATAGGGAACCATATTGGCCGAATGATTACTTAGCTCAAACACCAGAACAAGCGCAATCTAATAGCGTTGACAAGGAATATGTCATGCCTACCACTAGCTTAAACCAAATCCTTTACGGTCCGCCGGGTACGGGTAAAACCTACCACACTGTTGAAGCCGCAGTTAAAGCGGCTGAACCTAAGTTTGAATGGCAAAATCGTGATGAATTAAAAGCAGAGTATGACCGCTTAGTTAACGAGAAACGCATTCGCTTTGTCACCTTTCATCAAAGTTACGGTTATGAGGAGTTTGTTGAGGGCTTAAAGGCTGAAACGATTAATGGCCAGATTAACTATAAGGTTAAACCTGGAGTCTTCAAAAAATCGGTTACTAGTGCAAAAGCTAAACATGTCACTAAAGTTGAATCGCTTTCTAGATATAACCTTGATAAACGAAAAATTTGGAAGATGTCATTAGGTAATACGTTAACCGATGAAGGTGAAATGGTATTTAATGACTGTATCGACAATAACTACGTATTGTTGGGCTACGGTGAAGATATTAATTTCAAAGGTTGTGATAGCTCGTCAAAAATTAAACAAAAGTTTATTGATGAAGGATATGAACTAAAACCACAAGATTATAACGTTACCTCAGTTAATACCTTGGTAAATAAAATGTCCATTGGTGATTTAGTGATTGTTTCTGATGGTAACTATAAGTTCAAGGCTATTGCTGAAATAACATCGGATTATGCTTTCTTAACAGATGAACGCGATTGGTACTATCAAAAGCGTGATGTACGTTGGTTGATGGTGTTTGATGAATCAAGGCCTGTGGAAGAGCTTTTTACTTCATCTCTGTCTCAAATGACGCTTTACCATTTAAAAGATTCGGTAATCTCAAGAGAAAAGCTTACTGCTTTACTTAACGAGTCAAAGCAAGAGCTGGAGGAAGTTAAAAATCATGTGCTGATTATTGACGAAATCAACCGTGGTAATATCTCAAAAATATTTGGTGAATTGATCACCTTGATCGAGCCATCAAAACGATTCGGTCAAGCTGAAAGCATAGAGGTCACCTTGCCATACTCTGGTGATCCTTTCTCTGTCCCTAGTAACCTGCATATTATCGGCACCATGAACACTGCTGACCGTTCACTCGCGTTAATGGATACCGCATTGCGACGCCGTTTCGATTTTGTTGAAATGATGCCCAATTATGATGTACTAAGTGAATATGGCGAGTTAAATATTGAAGGCGTACAAGTTAATTTAGCTGAATTACTACAAACCATGAATCAGCGTATTGAGGTGCTTTACGACCGTGAGCATATGCTAGGTCATGCGTTTTTTATTCCCGTGGCGGAATTAATTAAAGCTGGTGACCACCCAAGCGCATTAACTGAACTGAAGAACGTGTTTAAAAATAAAGTGCTGCCACTGTTGCAAGAATACTTCTTTGAAGATTGGAATCGCATTCGGTTAGTGCTCGGTGATAATAAAAAGTCTAAAACTGACAGATTAGTTAAAATTAGTGAAAAAAGCTTTAACGATATTTTTGGTTCAGGCCATGGGCTCGGTAATTTTGATACTGCGCCTAAAACTTACCAAGTTGTTTCATTTGCAGGTGAGGACTCAATTTGGAATAAGGCTGAGACTTATCGAGGCATCTACTCTGTTATAAAAAAAACAGGCATAGCTGATGAGACCAATATGCTAGAAAATACGTTAGAAAACAGTGCAGATCAAAATGGATAAAAGCATCACTGTTTTTGAGTATGGTTATTTAGCTGATGAGACTGATAAAAATGAGTCTAAGCGGATAAATTGGATATCTTCGGCTGCCTTTAAGTATTTAAAGCAACTTTGTTTGTGTAGTGAATCTGAAAGTAGCTTTATTCGATTAAGGATGGTTGACAGCACTGAGGTGCTGCAGACGCAAAACTATGCTGGGGTGATATTAACCCCTGATGGCACCCAAATTGAGATACTACCAAAAATTGCTAAAGCGGCTTATCCACAGCAAAACAAATTGGCACATGATGAGTCGAGAGAATCATTATTGGTAATGTTGGCGTGCTTGGGGGATTTTCGGCATATTAAAACTGAAGCTGCCAATATCAAACAGCAGAAAATGCCTTTACTTGAAGTGTTTATTAGTCAATTTTTAGCCTCGGTTAATCACTTGATCAAACGAGGATTAAGAAGTGATTATACCCAGCGAGAAGATAACTTATTTTACCTTAAAGGTAAGCTGCAAGTGGGTAAGCAGCTAAAACACAACTTAGTAAACCAACATAAATTTCATGTTGAGTTTGAAGAGTTTTTAGCAGATAGACCTGAAAATCGCGTTATTCATAGTGCACTCAATTGCGTAAAAAAACTTAGCCGCAGTATGGCGAACCAACGTTTGCAGCAAGAGCTGGCTTTTGCGTTTGCTGATATCCCCGTAAGCAGAGATCACTATCAAGATTTTCAGCGACAACGCATTGATAGAGGTATGGCGCATTATGAGACGCCATTAGCATGGGCAAAGCTAATTTTAAATGCTTTTTCGCCATTGACCATGAAAGGCAGTAACTCAGCAACGTCATTATTATTCCCAATGGAAGCAGTGTTTGAGTCGTATGTAGCCGCGCAATTACCCGGTTTAATCAATGACGGTTTTCAGCTACAAACCCAAGCTCGTTCAAGCAAGCTTGTTAAGCACGGAAATAATGACTGGTTTTTATTAAAGCCTGACTTGTTAATTCATCAAGGTAATAAACAGCTATGTGTGATGGATACAAAATGGAAAAATCTAGATATCAATATGGCTAATGGCACTGATAAATATGGCTTATCGCAAGCCGATATTTACCAAATGTTTGCCTATGGTCACAACTATTTAGGCGGTGAGGGGGATATGTTTTTGATATTCCCCTATCAAGATAAGTTTCCAAAAGCGGTTGAATTGCCCTTTATATTTACAGATAAAAATGGTGAAGCAAGTCGATTACGTTTATGGCTAGTGCCATTTCAAATATCCCCTATACAAGGGCGATTATTGTTGCCTGAACGGGCTAATAAAGCCCCAGTAAGTAACATCTTTAAATCAAATGCATTTTGTTGCTAAATAACTCATAACTAAGTTCATTTTTGTAAGCTTGTAAACATAATTAATGGTTGAAAGTTATTAGAATATGCCATGGGTTATGTCATTCAGTAAATTGATTTAGGTATCAAGGGTAATAATGAACACATTCAGGCACAGTATTGCTAATATTTTATCTTCCAGAGAGCTAGCGAGTGTTTCTGGTGCTCCGCTTTATAGTTATAAGTTGTCTGATATTGAATATCAAAACTTATTTCATTCATTGTTAGATAGTTTGAAATTTCAGCGTATTACTTCTTATATCCCTAGTGGCATGAGTTCTGATTGGAGCGGTGCATTCGTACTTTATGCGGCAGAGTGGTGGAGAAAGGAGTTCAATGGTGGACATTGGAGCTGGGAACCCATTTTCAGGTCGCTTAATGTCGTTGAATCAGAGATTAATGCTAATCAGCGCAACCAAATAATAGCGGCGGGTTTCCGTTATTGGCGTCGCCCTTTATTAACGAATGGGCAAGGGCGCATGTTCCTTGGTTCTGTAGCTGTAGAAGGGGGCTTACCGCTAAAGTTAATTACTGATCCTAATAGCAAGCTTTCACATTATTTTGAACAAGTCATTAAGGACTTTGGCAAATTTACCTTGTCTAAGCCAAATGCAATGTTGATTGCTGAGGCTCATGATAATTACATTGCCGCTTCATTTAGAACTGAAGCCGTTTACTCTGTGGTGGGTAAAATTGCAGAAGCGATATATCAGTTAACTGATCAATACAGTTTAGACGAGCAACAAGACCCAATATCCTTTCTAGATGCTATAGCACCTAATTGGCCTGAGAGCCTGCCGCTTAATATTGATATGAAAGTCGCGAAAGGTTTGCTTAATAGCGCCCTAGGACAAGCAATTGAAGTTCAGAGACGTTTACCGAGCAGTATTCGTTTAGTCAGACGATTAGCGAAAACATTTGATCGACACACTTATTCAATGGATGAACCCAATTTAGATCAAGCTCGTTGGTCTTGTCAGTTATCAGTGTCTCTGCGCTCTAAGATCAATGTTCAATACATTCAACAGACATTTGGAATACAGTCTTTACCTGCAAGGTTTAGCTTGTTTGCCTTAGGCAAAAAGCCCTTGCTGTTAGCGAAGGCCTTTCGTCCGAAGAATAACCCTGATCGCTATTTATTAGATGTGTTGACGACTGAGTTACCAGAAGATTGGTTTGACTGTGAAATCCAATTGATGCTTCGTTGTGAAAATGAGCGTGCTTGGTATGCACCATTACTTGGAGGGAGTCATTTAAGTGTTGACGAACCTTGGGTATTTACCGAGAACGAAGGTGTTTGGATACTGGCAGGGGCTGGAGACATAAGCTGTGAAGCGACAATGGCTGTCATTGCTTTACCTCACAAGACCACTGATGATGAAATGAAGCATGGAGATTCATTTGGTCTCACTGACAATGAATTACCTCGTAAGTTATTGAAGTTGAATCACTCTGGCACGTATTCATTTAATTATTGCGATGTGGTACTAGGCTGCGCAGATAAAAATCAATGTGAGTATGCGTGGCAGGGCGAAGAGCTGCCTTATCAAACAATACCGACTAAATGTTATATCGGGAAACCAAGCTTACTTGCTGTTTCCCTGCAAGGTGTACAGCAATTAATACCAAAGGAAAAACTTCGCTGGCACCATGTTAGCAAGAACCAATGGTTACCCTTTGATACTTTGCCATTTGGGCAAAGTGAAGTCGCTTATTTTGATGAAGGGAAAGCTAAAAAGCGTTTTAGAATTGCCAGTTTACCTAACGATCTTAGCCTTGAATTTGTTTCTGGTGATAAGTTCAATAGTGGTCAAATCATCATATCTTCATCTAGGCCACCTATGGTCGCATTAAATTCGTCTGAGAGTGAAACGTTACACTACCAAGTTAAACAAGAACTGCGTTCGATTACTGTGGACTTGTTCAGTGCACAAGAACAGCCTCCTGCTTTAGTTTCACTGTCATTGTGGTGGCAGGATCAGCCTAAAGCCATTTCTCTCACTTTACCTTTTCCTAGCAAAGGGGTTTGTTTACTTGATAGTGAGCAAAAGCAAGTAGACAACAATAGTAGTTTGTTGCTTGAAAGATTGAATGGCTATGAATTATATGGCTATGGAATTGAAGGTGAAATACAGCTGCAGTGTTTGCTGAAAGCACCTGATGTTCGCGGTAATTTCAGTCGGACGGCATATTTTACTAAGATATTGCCTTCAGTAGAGGCGTTATCTAGTGGTTTATCATTATCGACATTTAGATCTGATATTCATGCCTTATTTGCTTTGTCATCCCATTTGGACGCTGTTGTAAATGTTAAGGTTATGAATAATAGCCGGGAACTATTTAGCTGTAATCTATCATCTTATGTGAATTCGTTAGTGCCAGAGCGTGATACTGGTCGTATTAAACTTATTGGCACAATTGTAGATGAGTCAGTTGATTTGTTTATCGTTCCATTAGATCGTCCTGACCAAATGCCCTTACAATTATTACCAGCAACCGAATTTGAAGAAAATGTTGAAAGACGTTGGGTATTTCCAGATGCTGAAGTTGAGCCGGCAGCTTGGCTGGTGTTTTGCGGTAATCCAAAGTTAGGCATTCGTCCTCTTATGTGGAGTAAAGATTTAGAGTTGTTACCGCAAGCTCGAAACGGTTTTGAGGTCGCAGCTGGTATAGGTCATCGAGGTAAACGAATTGATGCTTTTAGTTTTGTTGCCAAAGAGCTAATAACAGATTACGCACGTCCAGAATGGGATTACGTGAGAACATTATTAAAATTAGATAGTGTGCCATTTACAACCTTTGATTTATGGCGTGGTGTGACTCGCGAGCCAGAATTTATGTTGGCTTTATTACTTAAGGCCAATAAAAAAGAAGTTGATCAAGTTTGGCGCTTAGATACTCAGTTCCCTATTCTTTGGTACTCACTTAAGTTAGAAACAAGCCTTAAAGTCGTCAACGCTTTTTATCAAGATTTACTGCGTCGTTTAGGTGATGAAATGGAAGACGTTGCACAAGCACGCGTACAGAAAAAAATAACTGAGCTTGTTGCCTTTTTCCCGGGATTTGAACCATTTTCAACGATGATGCTATACAAGATAGGACTTATAGTCGATAAGCCCTCGATAGCTTTACCAGCTTATATGCAGCATATCTATGATTGCCGAAATTCATTATCTCAGCGTAACCTTGATGCATCTTGGCCAACAGTTTTTGCTAATGAGATTATTGAATCTGTTATTTCTAAAGTTAACCCGCAATTTGTTCAAGTGTGCTTAACTAATCAGTTTTCTTTTAAAAATAATGTCATGAATGCTCCTGTTTTGTTGGCATTAGCAAGTAGTGGTCAGGCGGCATTATCTATTACACCTGAAGTTGTGCATGCAATGAGAGAGTATCGCGGTTTTGATAGCGAGTATTTTGATGAAAGCTTTGCTTTAACTCAAAAAATGATTATTGGTTTAACTGAGATTTAACCCTAGGAAACAGCATGGAATATTTTGAATCTATTATTGAGCAATTAACCAAGCGTGCTGCTCGTGCAACTTTAGGTCAGTTTGGCCTTCGTTCTAAACCGCTACGTGAATTCTTATGGCAATCGTTTTCGAAAGCGCCAGGCCAAGACGGTGCATTTTTAGGTGATCCTGTTTTTGAAGCGACATTTGGTTGGAAGCCTCACAACAAAACAATGCAAGATCTATCAGGTGAACAGTTAGAAGCTAAAATTGTTCATGCTATGGCTAACCCGCCTAAAGAATTAAAAGAAGATTACTTATTTGATGCTAACTGGTTCCCATATGCTCATCAGTATGAAGCTTGGCAACATTTATTACATGATGAACCCCGTTCAGTCATTGTGAGTAGCGGTACCGGTTCGGGGAAAACAGAGTGTTTTCTAGTCCCGATTTTAAACGATATCACCAAGAGGAAATGTAAGCCTGGCGGCGTTGAAGCACTCTTCTTATATCCATTAAATGCGTTAATCAATAGTCAGAAAGATCGCTTAGCTGCTTGGACCTATGAATTAGGCTCTGATGTGAAATTTTGTTTGTATAACGGTGAAACGAAAGAAAGTGTACCGGTAGCAAAACAGCGATTACAGCCCAATCAACAATTATCACGCAAAGCTTTACGAGATGAGCCAGCTCAAATACTAGTGACCAATGCGACCATGTTGGAATACATGCTTGTTCGTCAAAAAGATGAACCTATCTTAGCGAAGTCCCAAGGTCGATTACGTTGGATTGTACTGGATGAAGCGCATACCTATATCGGTTCACAAGCTGCTGAACTTTCTTTATTACTTCGACGCGTCATGCATGGTTTTGGTGTTTTACCTGAACAGGTGCGTTTTGTGGCTACCTCTGCAACGATAGGTGGTAATGACTCTGATAATGAACTGAAATCTTTTTTGGCAGATGTGGCGGGTATAGATGTTTCACAAGTTTATCTGGTCAAAGGTGACCGCGAAATAACCGATTTAGTTGATTTTGATACTCCTGGCTCGATGAATTTACAACATGTCAAAAGTATCGTAGATGACAAGGAACGCTATCACGTTTTAGAGTCATTAGTACCACTTAGAACGCTTCGTCAACATTTGTGTTTAAAAGATAACAAGCTGTCACTAAAGCAGATTTGTAAAATTCTGTCAGGCACAATGGACCCAATGTCAGAAATTGAGGCATTACAATGGTTGGACGTCTGTGCATCATCACTTGGAGATGATGGTCAGGCTTTTATACCGTTTAGATTACATCTATTTCATCGTGTGTCTGGTGGCCTATGGGCTTGTTCAAATTCCAGTTGTAAAGTCAAAACTGGGACGGAGTTAGATTGCATTGATTGGCGTTTTGGCATGGTGTATATGTCTAGACGTGAATTTTGTGGTTGTGGCTCTTCTGTGTTTGAAATGACTAGCTGTAGTGGTTGTGGAACCAGTTTGTTGTTGGCTGATGAGAGTATCGAAAAAGAAACAGGTAACAGCTTATTGTCATTGACTAAGCCTGATTCAAGTATTGATGATTTTGCTTTAGATATTGAAGTCGATGACTCTGAATCATTCAATGATACTGATGTAGAAGAGCAAGAGGTTCATGAGCGTACATGCATCTTATCTGAGCATTCCTATGATGAAACTGGCGAATATTGGTTGAATAAAGAAGGCATTATTAAAACGGTTAATTTTGATGGGGCATTTAAAGTTCATCGTGTTGAGGGTTACGGAAAGTCTGCAGGAGGCGTTTCGCTACGTTGCCCATGTTGCCAGCATACAAAAATTCAAAATTTTGACTTTTATCGCCATTTTAGAAATGGTGCGCCGTTTATGTTGTCGACGGTAATTCCAACGTTACTTGAGTTTTGTCAGGACGGTAAGAAAGAACAGTTAAAAGGCCCTTGGAATGGTAGACGAATGATTACGTTTACCGATAGCCGTCAAGGAACCGCTAGATTTGCAGCAAAGTCTCAACAAGATGCAGAAAGGCAGTTTTTACGCGCTGCGGTGTTTCATCTTGTTGCTGATAGAACGTTAAAGAGTGGTTCTCTTTCGATTGAAGATGAAAGTGCACTGAAAAAGTATAAATCTCGATTAGCGATGTTCATTGATGATGGTGATGATGACATGGTTGAAATCATCGAAGAAAAAATCGCAGCGTTATGCAGTGGTGGTGACGTCACTATTCTGTGGTCAGATATAGAGAATGAATTAGCTAAAGAAAAAGAATTATTATATTGGATTAAAGATTCTTACCAACGTTTTGATGACAAAATGAACATGGTAAAAGATCCCATTATGTTGGCTCGATTATTACTTTTACGAGAGTTTAATAGTCGCCCTAAACGTCAAAATACTCTTGAAACCTTAGGGTTAATCAAAATGGAGTATCCTGCATTAAAAGACAAAGGAATTACTGCGCCAGTAGAGTGGTCCACATTATTTAGCGAATCAGATAAAGCTAAGCGATCATGGATAGACTTTTTAACCTTGTGTTTAAATTTCCACGTTAGAGCAGTAAAAGCGATTTCTTTATCTGATGAACAGCAAAGATGGATAGGCGCGAAGTTTAGTGCAGGTTTAATTACTGCTCCGTTAAGTGACAGCTATCTAAAGCATGTGCACAGTTGGCCACAAGTCCGTAAAGGTGCTGTGCAACCACGTTTAGTTAGGTTATTAGTTACGGCATTTAACCTTGATTTAACTGAACAGCAAGATAAAAACCAGATAAATATTATCTTACAGGAAGCATGGAAAGTGCTTCAGCTAAATGTGCTATCTGCTAGTGGTGATGGATATCGCCTTGAGTTGGAGCATAAAACCAGTTTTAGTTTGGTGTCTGAAAAGTGGCAATGTCCGCACACGCAAAAGATTATTGATACTCCTTTAGAGCAAGTGTCTCCGTACTTAAATGTAAAAGGCGAACGAGCGGATCAATTGTGTCGATTACTTCAGGCTCCAGTATTCCCTTATCCATATGGGAGACAGATTGAAGATGGGACAGATGTTGCTTTGTCTGATGTCAGGCGCTGGCAGGAACAAGACGAAATTATTAGTTTACGCAAAGATAATGCATGGTCAGACATTTCAGATCGCATTGTAGAACGAACACCATATTTTCGTGTAGCAGAACATTCAGCGCAGCTACCGGCTAGTTTACTTCGTGACTACGAGGAGAAGTTTAAAAATGGCTTTATTAACGTATTAAGCTGCTCTACAACGATGGAAATGGGAGTTGATATCGGTGGTATTAGTGTTGTTGCTATGAATAATGCACCACCTAATCCGGCAAACTACTTGCAACGTGCAGGACGTGCAGGGCGTCGTGGGGAAACAAAATCGATTGCATTAACTCTTTGTAAAAACACCCCACATGGTGAACACGTTTTTGCACAAACTCGTTGGGCTTTCGATACGCCTATTCATGTACCAAATGTATCATTATCTAGTGATTATATTGTTAGGCGACATATTAACGCTCTGCTTTTATCTGTTTTTTTAAGAACTAAAGCTGCTAGTGAAGATTCATTGCGATTAAGCTGTGGTAATTTTTTTATGCCAGCTCATGAAAACTGTGCTTCGCAAGCTGAATTATTTGTGAATTGGTGCTCAACAGAGGCATTAGGCATCATACAATCTGGATTAGACTCATTGCTTAAAAGGACTAATTTAGAAGAATCTCCAAAGTCTGTATTAATTCAAGAGGTTGTTAGTCAGATGAGTTTAATTTCTCTGAACTGGCGCAGCGAACACCAACTTCTATCAGAGCAAAGTGAATCAGTTAAGAATGATAGCAATCGTATTTCAACGGCACAGGCAGCTGTTGAAACTCAGATTCAACGACTTGAAGGTGAATACCTGTTATCTGAATTAGCACGAAAGGGGTTCTTACCTGGTTATGGTTTTCCTACTGATGTTGTTTCACTCAATAATGATAATGTCGAATCACTTTATAGAAGAAGAAGACAAATTCAAGCGAGTAAAGAAGCTAAGTCAGCAAAAAACGACAAGTTAGAGCATCGAATTGATAATTTATATAGTGCAAGGGATTACCCTTCAAGAGATTTGTCTGTCGCTATCAGAGATTATGCTCCTGGAAGCGAAGTGGTTCTAGATGGGCGTGTTTATCGTTCTGATGGGGTGATTTTAAACTGGCATAGTCCTGCAACAGCAGATCAAGTAAATGAGATTCAATCTTTGATGTGGGCTTGGAGATGTCAACATTGTGGTGCTAGTGGAACAGAGAGACTCATGCCTCAGGAGTGTAAGTGTTGCCATGAGTCCTTGAAATCAGAAAGCTTTCATCGATTTATCCAACCGGGTAGCTTCGCAATTGATATACGTAATAAGCCTCATAATGATATTTCACGATTAGTGCATATCCCTTTTCAAGATCCTTGGGTTACTGTGGAACAAGCACGTTGGGAGGACATCAGCGTTAATCCTAGTGCCACATTCCGCGCTAGCCATGATGGTCATGTTTATTATCACAGTGCAGGTTTATCTAATTCTGGTTACGCCTTGTGCTTAGAATGTGGCCGTATGGAACCTATGCCTGATGATAAAGATAAATCTCCTTATGACGTGTTAGCTAACCATACCCGTTTACGTGGTGGCAAAGGAGATATTGAGCGTGAAAGCGAACACCTTTGTGGAGGTAATGAGCGAGATTTTTCCATAAAAGGGCCTATTAAGTTAGGGCACAGTACTCGAACGGATATTTTTGAGTTATTACTCTTTAACAGTGATGGAAAGGCATTAAATAATCGAACTGTTGCCCGTTCATTATCTGTGTTAATTCGTAATCAACTTGCTGAAAAATTAGGAGTAAACAGCAATGAGATTGGTTGCACTATCAAACCAATAAAGCATCATGAATCAGAGGCCCAAGCTATTGTTCTTTATGATTCAGCAGCAGGTGGTGCAGGCTTTTCAATTAAAGCATCGGAATTTATAGTTGAACTTTTAAAGTCTGCTAGGGACAAAGCTAAAAATTGTACCTGTGATAAGGCATGCCATCGTTGTTTAGTTGATTATTCGACTCAACATGCTTTAGAACTGTTAAATCGACATACCGTAGTTGAGTTTCTCGATGGAGATTTCTTTCAACGTTTATTACTTCCTGATGAATATCATTATTTTGAAAAAGAAAATAGGCTGGAATTATTATCGATAAACACGGCTGTGGAGCGCCAAAGTTCATTTGAGAATAGCCCTGACATTTATCTTTATTTATACAAAGAAGATTTAGATGACCTAAGCCTTTGGCCATTAATTAATACTTTATACGATTTAGTTAAAGATAACGTTGTCACTATTGTGTTGCCTTTTGATATTAGCAATTTAACTGTTGAGCATAGAATAACGCTTTCTTGGTTTGCTCATCATCCCAAAGTTCAAATTAAAAAAGTAGCTTCACTTCCAAAGTATGATTACAAAAAATTAGCAGAAATTCATAGCTACTCAGGAATAAGAGGTTGGAGGCGATCTAGCAAAGACCAACAATTCTTAATTACTGGTGTCGACTCATTAGGAGAAGAGTTAGCTAGTTTTGAACTTGAAATGCTTGCTTCGAATGAATCAGTCGGAGCTGTTGAGGTATCCAGTGAGTTGAATGGTCCAGTAAGTCGTTTTGGTTCGCTATTTTGGGCCAAAATGTTTAAAGAGTCCTCAATGTTGCTAGAAAAAATGCAGACAAACAAAGTCCAATCTATAGAGTACTGTGACCGTTATTTAGCCGCGCCATTACCAATGAGTATTTGCCTTAACGTAATAAGAGCTCTATTGGCTCATTATCCTGATAGCAGTGCGATAATTCGTACTGGAGAGTTAGACAGATTCGCTGGGAATACGGAAACGATTTTAGATAACTGGCAAAATGAATCGGCCAGAAGTATAGATATTGAGGAATGCATAGAGTTAAGCGGAGCTAATATCACTTTTGTCACTGAACCTAAATATCATTTACCTCATGCTAGAAGTTTAAATCTTACTTTTGACGATAATTCCGTCGTTAAAATCTGGCTTGATCAAGGTTTTGGCTATTGGTTTGTGAATAAAAGTCTAAATGAAAATAGCTACTTAAAATACAGTTCTTCAGCGGAGGCTGCTAAAGCTATTCTTGAGGGAAGTTGGATTATTAAAACCGGCCATTTTCCAACAGTCATTTTTTTCTCAATTGAGTAGCTTATTTTTCTAGAGTTTAAATATCTCGATTTATACGACTTAAAGGTAGCTTAATTGCTACCTTAATTTAGCCAAACGCTATTCATTTTGTAAGCTTATGATTAAACAGCAATCTGTAATATCTATATTATGGCTCTGTCATTACTAGTAAATGTCATTTCGCTTTTAAGATGATTTGTAGCTGTTGATTTCGCTACGATGTTTCTATTTATGAAGCCTCATATTTAATTGGCAAGCCAGGATTAACAACCGTTAGCTTGTGATGTTCATCCTAACGGAACATAACGATTATCATCGGCGTAAGCTTAAGTCTTTGCATCATGTTGCAATAGAGCGTATTCAAGAATTAGAAGCTCAACTATCAAGATAAAGTTAATAAATACTATCCCATAATATTGAAACTCTCCATTTAACTAATTTTTAGGAAATTTAAGCCATGGAATTAATTAAGACAAAACATATTGAAAGCCTGTTCACAAATCTACGACAGTATGGCTTAAGGGGTAATAGTGCTTTATGGTTTTTATTGAGAGAAACCCTCTCAGAGCAAGAATGCAATTTTACCTCTAAAACTCTTTTAGCTTGGGTGGATGATTTTGTTTCAAATTTGCCAATAGATCAGAATCTTGGTGGTAATGAGGTTCGTATTAATGCCTTAAATCGAGGGGGAATGTCAGGCGGTATTCTTGATCTAGATTATTGGCATAATACGATGATGCCTATTCTGAAAACTCGTTGTGAGGACCTAGAGCAAGGATTATTATTTTGTCATAATGAAAATATAACCAGTTTATTGTTTATCGGCGATGTGCATGGCCAAACTACTAAGCTAAATGCTTTGCTGGAAGACCAAGGGTTTGATGCTGAGAATTCTAATAGTAGTTTTGCTGACAGTAAACTAGTGTTTATTGGCGACTTGATTGATAACTCTCCTAATACATCTGTAAACCATCTTGAATTACTGGCTCAAGTAAAAGATTTAGTTAATCGTAAGTATGCTTATTGTTTATTGGGTAATCATGAGTTCAATGCTATTGGTTGGTTTTTGCAAAAGGATGATGGCAGTTATTGTCGTGAACGCAGTAATGTGAGTAATCAAAAGCAGCATCAATTGTTTTTAGAGCAGGTTGGAGAGGATTCTGACACTCATAAATTTTGGATAAATTGGTTTAAAGCCTTGCCATTGTTTATGAATTTCGGAGACGTTAAAGCTATACATGCATGCTGGCATCAAGAGAGTATCGACAAGTTAAAGCCATATCTTAATAAAGATTACTCACTAAAAGATGAATATTGGCTGTCTGCATTCGATAAACAGCACGAATTATATACATTGATTGAAACTTTGCTAAAAGGTCCTGAATTACGTTTGCCTAATGGAGTTAACTTTTTAGATAAAACGGGAACTGAAAGAGATCATATTAGAGTTGCATGGTGGAAAAACGATAATGAAGTGAACACATATCGTGATTTAGCTGTAGTGCCTCCTTCGCAATTAGAAAGTATTCCTGAGCTAAGCCTTCCAAATGGTGCCCTTTTATATAATGCGGAGCCTATTTTCCCAGTAGTAGTTGGTCACTACACTTTACCTCCAATTCCTTTCCCTGAGGTATTAAGTAGTAAAGTTGTTTGTGTAGACTTTAATGCCGCAAAAGCTGAGCATCCGATAATGGGCTATTACTGCTGCGTTGATAGCTGGGATGTTTGCCCTTCAGAGCTAATTAATAATAGTGGCTTTAGCTATGTTGATGAATTAAACGAAACACAAGTTATTAGTAAGGGCTTAATTGGTTTCATGGATGCTATGTTTTCGTCAATCCCACCTTTAAAAGAACATCCAGTGTTTTTACAACATGTCCATGATGTTTTACTTAAAAAATGGGATCCTATTTTTGTTTACTCCCCAGATGATGAAGATGAACAGTTGGCAAGTGAATATGTCGGTTATGAGATTGAAGTGATGCGTCTAGCACAGTCATACAAAGTCGATCAGTTAGCAGCTTATTTAGTATTAATAGAAAAGCATTGGATCGGGGTAAGTCGTGATAATTCTGAACGTATATGCGCCAGTATTGCATATCAATTAATGACTGCTTGGAGTGAATTAGACAACTAGTTTGTGAAGACGAGCTTATTTCAACATTGATTCTAGTTTGTTAAATAGTAAAGCTTTGTGTTTTAAGCTCTTAATTACCTAAGGTTACTTCATTGTTTCAAAAGCTTGAAAGAGACTCTTATAAGTGTGTGAATTGAAAAAGAGCATAGTGTACTGGCAAAGGAAAAGTTGATTTGTAGGATCTTTTTAAAGGATATTTTTCAATAATCCCTGCACCTAGATGGGTGCATGAGTGAAGTTGAAGGAAATACGCGCATCTTTTGCAAAGTACGAAAGTAAGCTGATTATTATGATTAAATTTATAAATCGTAAAATGGGCAACAGAAAATAGTCTAATAATTTATCGATTAAGGAAGAGTAGAATGAATAATTTGGATACCGGGCTTGTCATAGCGGACCCTTATATCTCTCAGATACTAAATGGGGAAAAAACATGGGAAATGCGAAGTCAACTCACGAAAAAAAGAGAAACTATTGGTTTAATACGAAAAGGAAGTGGCCAAGTTGTAGGTCAAGCTAAAGTTGTAGACTGTATTGGGCCTTTAAGTGTTACTGAATTGTTATTAAATTCGAATAAGCATGGTATATCCGAAGCTCAGATTGCAGATGGATTGCTCGATAAGTGGAATTATGCCTGGGTATTAGAGGAGATTGAAGCTTTTGAAGATCCAATAGAGTACTCACATCCATCAGGTGCTGTTATTTGGGTTAATTTAGCTAAATCATCAAAAGAACCCAAATCGATCTTTAAGACAATTAAAAATCTTAACCAAGAGTCCAATGTATTAATTTCAATGCATGATGAGCCAGAAGTTAACATATTAGTTAATAATACTGGATTACAGAAGTTTCCAATCGCACGTGACGGCTCTTCTTTTGGAAAAGATTTAAAAAGAAATGGTAATTATACAGTTGGTGAAAAAGGTAATGAACAAAAATTTTCATCCTTTGAAGTAGCCTTAGCTTACTTAGAAAAAATGAATACAGCAAAGTGGCGTAGGCCTAACCCTAAAGGAAACTGGGGTATCGTATCGGCTATCGAATGGAAGTGACCCTTTCAAATTCATATAGACATTCTTAATGTAATATCAATACCTAATAAAGTTAGTGTTTCACTTTATAAGGCTAGCACTTAAAAAATATTTTAAACAGGAGTGATGCTGAATGAATACGTCGATAAAAAGAAAAGTTAACTATAGAGCGATACATACTAAAAACGCATGGAGGAAAGCTTCTCACCAGTCAATTGAAAATGCATTAGGTCATAAAAGGGGAGCTAAAGCATTATTTTCTGGTAAAGCTGCTATTGATTACAGTAAACACGGTGATCCACTATATGTAATCGTTTGGGAAGAAGGCTGTCAAAGTGGCTTTGTGGTCAAACAAAGCTCTAGCAATAACAATGAATTAATCAAGGTAGAATTACCGATTAACAAAATTAATAAATATGAAGATGCCGGTTCAGTATGTCTTGAAGAATTAAGTGGTTATTTTAAATTATCATAAAACTAACTTGTTAGTTTTTCTTTAGCACAGGATTCGGTGGTGGTCATTTCTCTGTTGAGAAATAAAAGCTGTTAAAAATTATCCTGGCACAAAGTGGGCACAAGTTTATTTATAGTGTTTTAGTTAGAGGTTTTGTATCAAACAAACTAGCCAATATAGATATTCACTTGATTTTAATTATTTGAATTTAGAAGATAAAATTAGAAGATGGCGACACAACAATATTTAAACAAGGCACAAAGGAGGTATGTTATGGGATTTAACTTGGGGGTATAAAACAAGAGTTTAGAATAGAAATTGGTACAACCGAGTGGATTCGAACCACCGACCCCTACCATGTCAAGGTAGTGCTCTAACCAACTGAGCTACGGTTGTAAATCTAAATCAATCTCAAAAGAGATGGTACAACTGAGTGGATTCGAACCACCGACCCCCACCATGTCAAGGTGGTGCTCTAACCAGCTGAGCTACAGTTGTATTGTTTCAAGAAAACAAATTGATGTAATCTTTGGAACGAGCGATATATTACGGTATACAGAGACTGATGCAAGTAAAAAAACTAAAAAAGTGTTCGAGTGGTGATTCGCTGTTCACATTGAACTTAATAACAGCATATAAGCTTAAATATTCGTAGCTTATATGCTGAAAATTAATTTATTGGTTTTTAACTCTTAACCTTTATCAACTGTGATCAGAAATAACCGCTTTTAATTTTCCTGAAGTTTGTATGTATCGCAGTCTTATGGCAAAAAGGATTGCAGCACTGGTTAATCCTGCGATTAAGCCAATCCAGAAACCATGAGCGCCCATCGCAGGGACAATCAAATCTGTTCTTGCCAAGGTATAGCCTAATGTCATTCCTATAGCCCAATAGGAAACCAAGGTAATATAGAACGCACTCTGAGTATCTTTATATCCTCTTAATGCCCCCGCTGCGACGACTTGAATAGAGTCAGACAACTGATACAAGGCAGCTAAGAACATTAAACTACCTGCTAAAGCGACAACCTCAGGATTATTATTATAAAGCAGCGCTATTTGGGTTTTGAACAAGACGGTAATTACTGCAGTGAATACGGCTAATGAAAACGCGATAAATAGGCCAATTTTTGTTACCAAGTTACTGATCTCAAGCTTATCTTGACCAAGGTAGTAGCCCACGCGAATTGAAACGGCAATACCTATTGATAATGGCAACATAAATACGATAGAAGAAAAGTTAAGTGCAATTTGATGACCTGCTACCACTGTTGCGCCTAAAGGGGCTAACAGAAGGGCAATTACTGCAAATAAGCTAACTTCAAAAAACAATGCCATCGCAATCGGCATACCATGTTTAGTCATTTCCCAAATGGTTTTCCAGTTTGGCTTGTTCAATGTACTAAAAGGCGCGATTTGTTTAAACTTTTGATGAAACTGCATGTAAATCATCATAGCAATGAGCATTGCCCAGAACACTAAAGCTGTTGCAATACCACAACCTGCGCCGCCCATGGCTGGAACGCCAAAGTGTCCATATATAAATATATAGTTAGCGGGTATGTTGACAGCTAAACCCACAAAACCAATCACCATGGTAGGTAATGTATAGGATATGCCTTCAGAACAACCTCTTAAAATTTGATAGAAGATGAACGCAGGTACACCCCACATAAAACCATGTAGGTATCCTGCACTTAAATCTGCTAATTCAGGATCCAGCTCCATCATTGTAAAAATGGTTTTAGAAAATGAGAGGAACAGCAAAACACCTATAGTACCGATTATGGCAATATAAAAAGCTTGCGACATTAATGGCTGTATTGCTTTCGGGTTATTCGCACCATGGTGGTGGGCAAATACAGGTGTAAATGCGAGAATAAGACCTTGTACAAAAAGTAATGCTGGTAACCATAAACTGGTTCCAATTGCGACAGCAGCCATATCGACAGCACTGACTCTGCCAGCCATTACAGTATCGATAAACCCCATCATTGTTTGGGTAACTTGTGCAATTAATACTGGCAATGCTAGTTGTATTAATTTTTTGGCCTGAAAGCCTGTGTGATTCATTAGAAAACCTTTTAACTAACGAGTGAAAATATGTTTACTGGTATCGTGCAAGCCACATGTGATGTGGTTTCGATTAAAGAGCAAAGCGGTTTAAAAACGTTTGAAGTCAAAATTCCAGAAGAGCTGCAACAAGGTTTAGAAACCGGTGCGAGTGTTGCAAATAATGGCGTATGTTTAACTGTCACTAAACTCGAGAATGATAGAGTTTATTTTGATGTAATGGAAGAGACGTTACAGGTTACAAACCTAAATTTTGTTGAGCCAGGTAGCAAAGTTAATATAGAGCGGTCATTAACCTTCGGTAAAGAGATAGGCGGTCACATTTTATCTGGCCATATTCATGCTATGGCAACCATAACCGAAGTAAGTGAAACAGACTCACATTATAATCTCACCCTAAGTGTTCCTGAAAAATGGATGGATTATATTTTTTATAAAGGCTTTGTGGGTGTTAATGGTTGCAGTTTAACCGTTGGAGAATTAAAGAATAATCATTTTAAACTGCACCTTATTCCTGAAACACTTAAATTGACTAATTTAAGTGACTGTATCATTGGTGATAAAATTAACATCGAAATTGACAGCCAAACACAAGTAATAGTCGATACTGTTGAGCGTATTCTTGCCAAAAAAGCATTAACGAATATCGACCTAGCTAATCTAATCAAATAACGCTGAACCCGAGACATTAAGATGAATAGCTTTAATTATTAATAAAGCTGTTCATCGTCAGAATCTATAAAGAGTTGAATTGTTCGATTAGAATCATTCACTTGTAGTCGCATGTGGATTGAATTACAGCAAATACGGCAATCATCATAATATTCCTGATCCCCTAAACTGGTGTCGATATGCACATGTTGGTTATGTCCGCAGTGTGGACAGCTAATTATTTTACTCACTAAATTCATACAAACTCCTTGATGACTTGAATAAGTGTGTATCTGATAAATCCGTTTCTTTCGTCAGTAATTATAGTTGACTCTAGTCAATGTCAATTGACTTTAATAACTAAAGCTTCAGTCAATTTAATTCCATTTAAGAAGGAATATTTTAATCAATACCTTAAATAACAGAAAAAGTGTCAATATTGTAGATTAACACTAGCGCATCACTTGCTTGCAAAAGTGCTTTTCACATACAATGCAACTTCATGCCACTATCAGCTCAGGCTCCTGTAATGTCTGTAGTTCGGTGGCATTTCTTTTATTTATTATTTATTACCAAGTGGCCCTACGTGTGGGTCACCACTGGATAAGGAAATTTAATGCCAATTATTACATTGCCTGATGGCAGCAAACGCGAGTTTGCAGATTCTGTTTCAACGTTAGATGTCGCAGCAGACATCGGTCCTGGTTTAGCTAAAGCATGTATTGCTGGTCGTGTAAACGGCGAGTTAGTTGATGCTTGTGACTTAATAACCACAGATTCAGAGCTTTCAATCATTACGGCTAAAGATGAAGAGGGTGTTGAAATCCTTCGCCATTCTTGTGCACATTTACTTGGTCATGCAATTAAGCAAATGTGGCCAGAAACAAAAATGGCTATTGGTCCAGTTATCGACAATGGTTTTTACTATGACATCGATCTAGACCATAAATTAACTCAAGAAGATATTGATGCTCTTGAGAAACGCATGACTGCGTTAGCAAAGACAAATTATAGTGTTGTTAAGAACGTTGTTTCTTGGCAAGAAGCCCGCGATACTTTCGAATCACGTGGTGAAGAGTACAAAATTGCCATCTTAGATGAAAACATCAGTAAAGATGCAACACCGGCTTTATATCACCATGAAGAATATGTTGATATGTGTCGTGGCCCACACGTACCTAATATGAAATTCTGCCAACACTTTAAGTTAATGAGTGTTGCTGGTGCATACTGGCGTGGTAATTCAGATAATAAGATGCTGCAACGTGTATACGGAACAGCATGGGCTGATAAAAAAGCATTAAAAGTACATTTAAACCGTCTTGAAGAAGCGGCAAAACGTGACCACCGTAAAATTGGTAAACAGCTAGATCTTTACCATATGCAAGAAGAAGCGCCAGGAATGGTATTCTGGCATAACGATGGTTGGAGTTTGTACCTAGAGTTAGAGAAGTTCATTCGACAAAAATTAGGTCAATACACTTACCAAGAAGTTAAAGGTCCATTAATGATGGATCGTAACTTATGGGAACGTTCAGGCCATTGGGATAAGTATGCAGATGCGATGTTCACTACTAACAGTGAAAACCGTGAATATGCAATTAAACCTATGAATTGTCCTGGTCATGTTCAGATCTTTAACCAAGGTCTTAAATCATACCGTGATTTACCACTTAAAATGGCAGAGTTTGGTTGTTGTCATCGTAATGAGCCATCAGGATCATTGCATGGACTAATGCGTGTTCGTGGATTCACCCAAGATGATGCCCACGTATTCTGTACTGACGCACAAGTTCAAGAACAAGTGAGTGAATGTATCCAAATGGTATACGACACTTACGGCAGTTTCGGCTTTAGCAATATCGTCGTTAAATTATCAACTCGTCCTGAAAAACGAATTGGTGATGACGATATGTGGGATAGAGCTGAAGAAGCATTAAAGCAAGCACTTGTTGCTAACGAAATTGAATTCGAGATTTTGCCAGGTGAAGGTGCCTTCTATGGTCCAAAAATCGAATTTACACTTCATGACTGTTTAGACCGTGCATGGCAGTGTGGTACTGTGCAATTAGATTACGCATTACCATCTCGTCTTGGGGCAACTTATGTTGCTGAAGACAACACGCGTCAAACGCCAGTTATGATCCATAGAGCGATTTTAGGGTCTCTTGAACGTTTCTTAGGTATTCTAATTGAAGAATACGCAGGTAAATTCCCAACATGGCTTGCACCTGTGCAAGTAATTGTTATGAATATTACAGACAAACAGTCTGATTATGTTGACGAAATTGTTAAATCTTTCAAAGAAAGTGGCATTCGTGCATCTAAAGACTTGAGGAATGAGAAAATAGGCTTTAAAATACGTGAACATACGTTAAAGCGTGTACCTTATTTATTGGTCGTCGGCGATCAAGAAATGGAAAATAAGGAAGTTGCGGTCAGAACACGTGATGGTATCGATTTAGGCAAAATGAAAATCAATGATTTCAATGCCAAGATACAAGAACAAATTTCTAGCCGTAGTCTATTATTGTTGGAGGAATAGGTCATAAAGATCAAGAGAGCAGCAGGGCGACAGCCAGCCCCTAATCGTATTAACGATGAAATCACTGGCGTACCAGAAGTTCGTTTATCGGATATTGATGGTGAGGCAGTTGGAATCGTTAGTATTTCACAGGCACAGGAATTAGCTGATGAAGCAGGTGTAGACCTGGTTGAAATCAGTCCTAATGCTGAGCCACCTGTCTGTCGCATAATGGACTACGGTAAGTTCCTTTTTGATAAGGCTAAAGCCCAAAAGGAACAAAAAAAGAAGCAGAAACAGGTCCAGCTGAAGGAAATAAAATTCCGTCCTGGCACTGATGAAAACGACTATCAGGTAAAACTACGCAACCTGATTCGTTTTCTTGAAGATGGGGACAAAGCGAAGATTACGCTGCGTTTCCGTGGTCGCGAAATGGCACACCAAAGCTTAGGTATGGATCTTTTGAACCGTATCAAAGCAGATTTGGAAACATATGCTGTTGTTGAATCTTTCCCGAAAATGGAAGGTCGACAAGCAGTTATGGTCCTCGCACCTAAAAAGAAATAGTAGGGCAACCCACTAAAAAGTAGCAAAGTCCTTTTGAGGATTTTGCTCGCCTTACGTTTTATTAATGTCCCAATGCGGAGTTTTAGCAATGCCTAAAATGAAAACAGATAAGGGTGTTCAAAAGCGCTTCAGAAAAACCGCTAATGGTTTCAAGCGTAAACAAGCACACTTACGTCATATTTTGACAAAGAAGAGCACTAAGCGTAAACGTCACTTACGTGCTAAATGTTTAGTTGCAAAGTCTGATGTGCCAGCAATCGCACGTCAACTACCATACGCTTAATTAAAGGAGATATGAACAATGCCTAGAGTTAAGCGTGGTGTAACCGCTCGTGCTCGTCACAAGAAAGTACTTAAATTAGCCAAAGGTTATTACGGAGCTCGCTCACGTACTTACCGTGTTGCTGTTCAAGCAGTAACTAAAGCTGGTCAATATGCTTACCGTGACCGTCGTCAAAAGAAACGTCAATTCCGTCAACTTTGGATTGCACGTATCAATGCGGCTTCTCGTCAAAATGGTCTTTCTTATAGTCGTTTCATTAACGGCCTTAAAAAAGCATCAATCGAAATCGATCGTAAGATTTTGGCTGACATCGCTGTATTCGACAAAGTTGTATTTACAACTTTAGTTGAAAAAGCAAAAGAAGCTTTAGCTAAGTAATTAGTTAAAATGCTTTAAAAAAGGAGCCTTCGGGTTCCTTTTTTTATGCCTATAATTTACGGTATCTTATTGTTAGCCTTAAACAATCATTATTAACGGAATACCACGATGACTGTAATTACTACAGAACGCCTTACTATCTCACTTATGACACTTAATGATGCGGATTTATTATTTGAATTAGATCAAAACCCTGTTGTGATGAAATATATCAATGGCGGTAAAAAAACAACTCAACAAGAAATTGATGAGGTTTTTATTCCACGCTTAGCCAGTTACCTTAACCCTGCTAAAGATTGGGGGCTTTGGAAAGTATTTTTAAATGATAAACAATTTGCAGGTTGGATTTTGATTAGACCAATGGGCTTTTTTACAGAGTCGCCTGAGTTTAAAAATATCGAAATTGGTTGGCGATTTAAACAAGAAACTTGGGGTAAAGGAGTTGCAACCGAAAGTGCCATAGCGGTCATTAAACACATTGTTTCTCATCAACAAGATGTGAAAAAGTTTTCCGCTATCGCTGATAAACACAATAGCGCTTCAATAAACATAATGGTTAAATTAGGTATGACATACCAAAAGACAATTGTGCACCCAGATGTTGATGGCGAAGTAGATGTAGTTTTATATTCAATGGATTCGACACAATAAAAAAACCAGCATTCGCTGGCTTTATCTTAATACATAACGCGCTTATTGATTACTGAGCATCAAGGAATCGTTCAGCATCCAAAGCTGCCATACAACCTGAACCTGCTGATGTAATCGCTTGACGGTAATGTTGATCCATAACATCACCACAGGCATAAATACCTTCAATGCTGGTTTGTGTTGCATTACCTTGTAAACCACTATTAACCGTAATGTAGCCGTGATTCATATTCAGTTGATCATTAAAAATACCAGTATTAGGGCTATGACCAATTGCAATGAATACACCTGCAACTTCTAGAGACGAAATAGACCCGTCTTTAGTGCTCTTCATATTCAAACCAGTAACGCCCATATTATCACCAGTCACTTCATCAAGCGTTTGATCTAAGTGAAGGATAATATTTCCGTTTGCCACTTTGTCCATCAGTCGATTAATTAGAATCTTTTCTGAGCGGAAAGTGTCACGGCGATGAATTAAATGAACTTCTGATGCGATGTTACTTAAGTAAAGTGCTTCTTCAACAGCGGTATTACCGCCGCCAACAACGGCTACTTTCTGGTTACGATAAAAGAAACCGTCACAAGTTGCACATGCTGATACACCTCGCCCCATAAATGCTTCTTCAGAAGGCAAACCTAAATATTTAGCAGAGGCTCCAGTTGCGATAATTAGTGCATCACAAGTAAATTCGCCGTTGTCACCTTTTAATTTAAAAGGGCGCTCACTAAAATCGACTTCATTGATGTGATCAAAAATGATTTCAGTTTCAAATTTTTCTGCGTGCTGTTGCATTCTTTCCATTAAAGCAGGACCGGTTAAACCTTCAGCATCACCTGGCCAGTTTTCAACTTCTGTTGTTGTGGTCAATTGACCACCTTGCTGCATACCAGTGATCATGACTGGTTTTAAATTCGCACGAGCGGCATAAACTGCAGCAGTATAACCAGCAGGACCTGAACCTAAGATAAGTAGGTTAATATGACGAGCTTGACTCATTTTTGTATTTCTCCGTATTCATGCCTTAAGCAATTTGCATGGATTGTAGGGAATTTAACGGATGGGGTAAAGTGCAGAACTGTCTAAGATATAGATTGTATTAATCGCTTTTGTATAAAAAAGGCACCAATACAAGTGCCTTAAGTCATTTCATAAACTAATAACTAATATGACAGCTTGGTAACTCATTCTTCTCTAAGTAATTTTGATGATATTCTTCTGCAGGGTGGAACTGCTGAATTGGGACAATTTCAGTTACAATATGCTTAGTTCCCCATTTACCACTGCGTGCTAGATCAAGTTTGGATTTTTCAGCAGTGTCTTTTTGAATTTTACTATGAAAAAATACAGCACTGCGATACTGATTACCAATATCGCCACCTTGTCTATTCAGAGTGGTTGGGTTGTGATTTTGCCAGAACACTTCCAAAAGCTCTTGGTATGAAACAATTGATTCATCAAACTCTACTTGAACGACTTCAGCATGACCTGTTGTGCCTGTTTTGACTTCTTCATAACTCTGAAATTGATCTCTTCCGCCCATATAGCCGCATTGTGCATTGGTAACACCATCTACTTGCTTGAAAAAATATTCAACACCCCAAAAACAGCCTGCACCAAATGTTGCTAAAGTCATATTTACATCCATAAAGAAGTCTAGATGGCTAAAATTATATTTGTTCTGAATGAGAATGCAAGTAAAGTTTTACACTATGTCAATTGTCCCTTAACGTCAGCTTCCACTTGTTGTGTTAGAATCAACATCTGTTATTGAAACCAATTTCGTTTTACCGTTTTTCAAGGAGTCTTCGTGTTTCAACAATTAATGGAAGAAAAAGATTTTTTAGCGTTCACTTTAGCTAACATCGATAAAGTCATTACCTCACACAGTTTCACCTTATCTAATCAAACAATAGTCAAAATACATGATAACGGTGTCATCAGCTTTACTCCTGCAACAGGTTCTACTAAGGATATTGTTTTATCGTGTGCCATTCATGGGAACGAAACTGCGCCTATTGAGATTTGTAATGACTTAATCCAAGCGTTACTTAATGAACAAATACAGACAGAACACAGAGTATTATTTTTAATTGGCAACCCAGATTCCATTTTAACTGAAACCCGTTTTGTAGAAGAAAACATGAACAGGTTATTTAGCGGCGCGCATTCAAAAGGTGAAGGGCTTTGCAACAAGGAAAGAGTTCGCGCTAAAGCATTGGAGGGTTATGTAAGCGATTTTTTCCTCGATAATCACGTATCACAACGTATTCATTATGACTTGCACACAGCAATTAAGCCTTCAAAACACGAAAAATTTGCGATATATCCTTATCGACCAGGCCGTAGTTTTAGTGCTGAACAAATTATGTTTCTTGCTGGTTGCGATGTGGACACCATTTTATTTCATCACGAACCGACAACGACATTTAGCTATTATTCGTCAGAACAATTTAAAGCCGACGCTTTCACCGTTGAGCTTGGAAAGGTGATGCCGTTTGGTCAAAATGAAATGAGTAAGTTTGCTAATACGCGCAAAATGCTAAATCACTTGATAACCAAGCAGCAAGTATCAGTTGCTGAATTTAACAGCGACCAGCTTAACTTGTATAAAGTGTCTCGTTCAGTGAACAAGCACTTCGATGATTTTACATTCGCATTTCCAAAAGCCACGGTTAATTTTACCGGCTTTAAGCAAGGTGAAGTATTAGCAACTGAAGGCGGAAAAGAAATTTTAATTGAATATCCGTATGAAGCTATCGTTTTTCCAAATGAAAATGTACCTGTTGGTCAGCGCACGGTATTATGCTTAATACCAGCTCCTAACGAAGATATTCAGTAATTTGTAAAGCTAGATATACAAATTAAATGAGAAGTTATTCACTAGATGGAATGAACATTAGTTGATCGCTAGTTTACGTTAACGTAATGTTCGTTCGCATAGTATAAATTAAGCTTTATTTTATAAGGCCTCACATAATAAGAGCACAATATGAGCAACGCACCACTGAATAATGAAACAGTGCATCGTGTCAGCTTCTTAGACAAAGCTTCATTGCACATTCCTATTTTAAAAATTCTTCAAGCTGATGGTACGACATACGAAAATGCCGTCATGCCAGTGATAGATAAAGCACTCGCTGAGCGAATTCATGATACTTGTGTTTTTACCCGAGTATTAGATGAACGTATGCTAAGTGCGCAAAGACAAGGTCGTATCAGTTTTTATATGACATGTACTGGTGAGGAAGCATCAATTATCGGTAGTACAGCCGCGTTAGATGATGGCGATGTAATTCTTGCTCAGTATCGCGAACATGCCTCATTACGATACCGTGGTTTTACTACTGAACAATTTATGAATCAGATGTTCAGTAATGAAAAAGATTTAGGTAAAGGCCGTCAAATGCCGATTCATTACGGTAGTAACGAGCTAAATTACCAAACGATCTCATCTCCACTTGCAACACAAATTCCGCAGGCAACTGGCGTTGCACATGCTTTTAAATTACAAGGTAAACGTAACGTAGCCATTTGTTACTTTGGTGAAGGCGCAGCATCAGAAGGGGACTTTCATGCAGGTTTGAATATGGCTGCAGTGTTAAAATCTCCAACGATATTTTTCTGTCGTAATAACGGTTATGCCATTTCAACGCCTACTGAAGAACAGTTTGCTGGTAATGGCATTGCTAGTCGTGGTGTCGGTTACGGTATGCATACCATTCGTGTTGATGGTAATGACATGTTAGCTGTGCTCGCTGCAACTCAACAAGCTCGCGCGCACGCGCTTGAACACAATGCACCTGTATTAATCGAAGCAATGACTTATCGCTTAGGTGCGCATTCATCATCGGATGATCCTTCTGGTTATCGTTCAAAAGAAGAAGAAGCAAAATGGGAACAACATGACCCAGTTAAACGCTTCAAGCTCTGGATGATCAATAAAGATTGGCTTAATGAAGCTGATGATGCAGCACGTTATGAGAAATATCGTGAGGAAGTACTTAGCGCCGTTAAAGTGGCTGAAAAAGTGCCTTTACCACACATAGATGGTTTGATTACAGACGTACTGGATAAGCCTACACCTGTTTTAGAAAAGCAGCTTGCAGAGCTCAAACAACATATTAAGAAATATCCAAAGTCGTATCCTAAAAGCGCAGGGAGAATTTAATTGTGGCTGAAATGAATATGTTACACGCCATCAATGATGCATTGGCAATTGCAATGACTGCTGATGAACGAATGGTTGTGTTTGGCGAAGATGTGGGTCATTTTGGTGGCGTTTTCCGTGCAACATCTGGATTACAAGAAAAGTTTGGTAGAGATCGTTGTTTTAATACTCCGTTAACTGAACAAGGCATAGCAGGTTTTGCTAATGGCTTGGCTTCAAATGGTATGACGGCCGTTGCTGAAATACAATTTGCTGATTATATTTTTCCTGCATTCGATCAAATAGTGAATGAAACAGCAAAGTTCAGATACCGCAGTGGTAACCAGTTTAACGTTGGTGGGTTAACTTTTAGAACCCCGTACGGCGGCGGTATTGCAGGTGGTCATTATCACTCACAATCACCAGAAGCGTATTTTACCCAAACCCCTGGTTTAAAAGTTGTCATTCCACGGAATCCAGAACAAGCCAAAGGTTTGTTATTAGCTTCAATTCGCGATCCCAATCCGGTCATTTTCTTTGAACCAAAAAGATTGTACCGTGCATCTGTTGGTGAAGTCCCTGCCGGCGACTTCGTAATTGAGCTTGGTAAAGCTGATGTCGTTAAAACGGGGACGGATATTACCTTACTTGGTTGGGGCGCTCAGATGGAAATTCTTGAAAAAGCGGCAAAAATGGCTGAAAAGGACGGCATTTCTTGTGAAATTGTCGATTTAAGAACCTTGTCACCTTGGGATATTGATACCGTTGCTGCATCTGTCAAGAAAACAGGTCGTTTGCTCATTAACCATGAAGCACCGTTAACGGGTGGTTTCGCCGGTGAAATCGCAGCGACAATTCAAGAAGAGTGTTTCTTACATTTAGAGTCACCTATAAGCCGTATATGTGGCTTAGATACACCATATCCGTTGATTCTGGAAAAAGAATACATGCCAGATGAACTTAAAACTTACGAAGCCATTAAAGCTTCAGTCAATTTCTAGGAGCAAGATATGATTAAAGATTTTATTTTGCCTGATATTGGTGAAGGCGTCGTAGAGTGTGAGCTTGTTGATTGGATGGTTCAAGAAGGTGATGTTGTTGTTGAAGATCAACCAATTGCTGATGTGATGACAGACAAAGCTTTAGTTCAAATACCTGCACCTCATGCGGGCGTCATTACCAAGCTATATTACGCGAAGGGTGACATTGCAAAAGTTCATGCGCCGCTTTATGCAGTAGAACTTGAGGCAACAGGTGTTAACACTGCTGATGAATCTAGAGCACCTTCTACTCAAGAAACGGCAACAGAAGCTAATGAAGAAACCAGCAATGAAGTTGCAAGAAATGTTGAACAAATAAGTCAAACTACCGCACGTGATGTTGAAGAGTTCTTACTCCCTGATATCGGTGAAGGTATTGTTGAATGTGAACTTGTTGAATGGCTTGTCGCTGAAGGTGATATTGTCACAGAGGATCAGCCGATTGCTGATGTGATGACAGATAAAGCTTTAGTTCAAATACCAGCGATTAAAAATGGCAAGATTGTAAAATTACATTACAGAAAAGGCCAATTAGCTAAAGTTCATGAGCCGTTATTCGCAATCGAGGTTGAATCTACAGGCACTCAAGTTGAAGCGGCTCAAACAGTCACGCATTCAGCTGCCGTTAGCGAAGTCGTTACTAGTGAACCAGTTGCTCAAGGTAAAGCGTTAGCAAGTCCTGCAGTTCGCCGATTAGCTAGAAGTTTGGATATCAATATTGCTAACGTGCCAGGTACGGGTAAAAATGGTCGTGTGTATAAAGAAGATGTTGAAGCGTTTGCTAATGGCTCCACAGCAAACCAAACCTCAGCCTCTAAAACGACTACCGTTTCTAATAGCGCTGCAATACCAGCTAATATTCAAACAACAAATGTAGACAGAGTTGAGCCAATTAAAGGTGTTAAAGCTGTTATGGCTAAGATGATGGTTGAGTCTGTTTCTACGATTCCTCATTTTACATATTGTGAAGAATTTGATTTAACAGATTTAGTTGCATTACGCGCCGAGATGAAACAACGTTATTCAACTGACGAAGTTAAATTGACAATGATGCCTTTCTTCATGAAAGCAATGTCATTAGCCATTAATGAATTTCCAGTATTAAACAGTCAAGTCAACCCTGATTGCACTGAGTTAACCTATAAAACGAGTCATAACATTGGTATGGCTGTTGATTCAAAAGTGGGTTTGTTAGTACCGAATGTTAAAGATGTACAAAGTAAAACTATTTTAGAAGTTGCCGCTGAAATTACACGACTCACAACTGCTGCTAGAAGTGGCCGTGTAAGTCCTGCTGATTTAAAAGGTGGAACAATATCAATTTCAAATATTGGTGCTTTAGGTGGGACGGTTGCTACGCCTATTATCAATAAACCGGAAGTTGCGATTGTTGCCCTAGGTAAATTACAAACACTCCCTCGTTTCAATGCCAATGGCGAGGTAGAAGCGCGTAAGATTATGCAAGTCAGTTGGTCTGGCGATCATCGTGTAATCGATGGTGGAACCATTGCTCGTTTCTGTAATCTTTGGAAGCAGTACTTAGAGCAGCCACAAGAAATGTTACTCGCAATGCGCTAATTCTATAATGGCAATCTAATTAACTCATTAAAGGACGCTATTGCGTCCTTTAATTTTGTTAACTGATTTTGTATAATCTCCGGACGTTGTAACTTCTCGGAACCATAATGATCACCTCGGCACCGAATATCGAATCTATCGAGTATCCTTTTCCTGCGAAACCTGCTTTATTGTCTCATGCTGAAAAAGCTGCAGCTAAAGCAAGAATAAAACAGCTATTGATCGACCAAGATGCTGTTTTAGTTGCACACTATTATACAGATCCTGAAATTCAAGCACTGGCTGAAGAAACCGGTGGTTGTGTTTCTGACTCCCTTGAAATGGCACGCTTTGGCCGTGATCACCCAGCAAAGAAACTGATTGTTGCTGGTGTAAAGTTTATGGGTGAAACCTCTAAAATTTTAAGCCCTGAAAAAACTGTCTTGATGCCTACGTTAGAAGCCACTTGTTCTTTAGACATTGGTTGTCCAATCGATAAGTTTTCAGCATTTTGTGATGCCCACCCAGACCATACCGTAGTTGTATATGCGAACACCTCAGCGGCAGTAAAAGCCCGTGCAGATTGGGTAGTAACCTCTAGTATCGCGCTAGAGATTGTTGAACATTTGGATAGCGAGGGCAAAAAGATTATTTGGGGACCTGACCGTCACTTGGGTAGTTACATTGCTAAAGAAACTGGCGCTGATATGTTGATGTGGCAGGGCGATTGTATTGTTCATGACGAATTCAAATCTAAAGCATTAAAGGAACTTAAGATACAGCATCCTGATGCTGCTATTTTGGTTCACCCTGAGTCACCGGCAAATGTCGTTGCTTTAGCGGATGCTGTGGGCTCTACGAGTCAGCTAATTAAAGCTGCACAAAACATGGACAACCAAGAGTTTATTGTGGCGACTGACAGAGGCATTTTTTATAAAATGCAACAAGCAGCACCAGGTAAAACACTCATTGAAGCACCAACTGGTGGTAATGGCGCTACATGTAAAAGCTGTGCTCATTGTCCTTGGATGGCAATGAATGGTTTACAAGCTATTGAAGCGTCACTGACAGCAACAAATAAAACTGAACACGAAGTGTTCGTTGATGATGCATTACGTGATGATGCACTAGTGCCATTAAACAGAATGCTTAATTTTGCGAAAACCTTAAACATGAAAGTGAAGGGTAACGCTTAATAAAATTGATAGCTAATAACAAAAAGCCCTGCAAGTGCAGGGCTTTTTAATGTTTCTTTTTTATAAATTAAAACAAATTATTTAGCTGTCATTAATGCAACAGTATTATCTAACATGCGGTTACTGAAACCCCATTCGTTATCATACCAAGCCATTACTTTAACAAGTCGACCATTAACACGTGTTTGAGTCGCGTCAAAGTTAGAAGAAAATGCATTATGGTTGAAATCGATAGAGACTAAAGGTTCAACATTAATAGCAAGCGCTTCATTCAATGGTGAAGTTTTTGCTGCATCTGCCACTATCTGGTTAATTTCTTCAACTGTTGTGTCACGAGACGCTTGGAAAGTTAGATCAACAAGAGATACGTTAACTGTCGGTACACGTACAGCTAAACCGTCAAACTTACCTTGAAGCTCAGGAACCACTAAACCTACAGCAGCAGCTGCCCCAGTTTGCGTTGGGATCATAGACATTGCTGCTGCACGAGCACGACGTAAATCAGTGTGGTAAACATCTGATAAGCGTTGATCATTGGTGTAAGCATGAATAGTAGTCATTAAACCAGATTCAATACCAACAGAGTCATTCAACGGTTTCGCAAAAGGAGCTAAACAGTTGGTTGTACATGAAGCATTTGAAATAACAGTCATATCACTGGTTAACACTTCATTGTTCACGCCGTAAACAACAGTTGCATCAACATTTTTGCCTGGAGCAGAAATAATAACTTTCTTAGCGCCAGCTGTTAAATGCGGTTGTACTGCTTCTTTAGATGTGAAAATACCAGTACATTCATAAACAACATCAACGTTTAATTCTGCCCAAGGTAATTTAGAAGGGTCTCGTTCTTGAAAAGTCAGGATTTTATCGCCATTAACGTAGATGGCTTCATCATCATGATCAACTTTAGCGTTGAAACGACCATGAACTGAATCATATTTGGTAAGGTGAGCATTGATTGAAGCATCACCCAAATCGTTTAAAGCTACGATTTCAATTGGGTAATCCTTTTCGCTTTCATAAAGCGCACGTAAAACATTTCTACCGATACGGCCATAGCCGTTAATTGCTACACGGATAGTCATTGCATATCCCTCAAGTGATTATAAATCTGTTACGTAAATCATATGGTAGTAAAATTACCAAATTAACGATTTTCGTCAAGTAAAAAAGCCTCAAAACGCTAATAAAGTGCAAAATATCTGTATTTAATTTACAAATTACAGAAATAAGCTGCTGTTGGCGATTTTTTTGAAAGTGTAATACAGCGTTAACTGTTAATTAATTGTACTCAGTGTAGCTAACAAGGTGGTCTTTGTTTATTCAAATTTTGATTTAATTTCACTTGTATCGAACTGAGCTGTTTTTAATAGTCTAACGAGCTCAATCGCTTCTAAATCTAATTGCTGAGCTCGGTTACTGTCATTAGCTATAAGCGCTAATAATTTTTCTTGTGAGGCAATGTTGTCACTCATTAATGTATTCGCCTTAGTCAATAAATATTCATTATCAACATTTTGCTCCCAACGATAAATTGTAGCGAGAGCGAGTAACCAATCAGGGTCAATTGTTTTAGGCTTAACGTGGGACAATAGGTGTAAATAAAGCATCTTTGCTCTATTCATATCCGTTTTAATATAATGTGACGCAAGCTGAGCAAGTATAAATGGTTCTGTTATTTCACCATTTTTCTCAGCTTTAATTAACGTATCACGCGAAGGTATATCGTTAAACGTTGTCCAACGATAATACACAAGGTAATTGTCTGGGTTGTCCTTGGTATATTCTCTTAACTGGATTAAATTTTGTGTGCTAACAGCATATGCTCTTTCTCTATCTAAAGTCCGGTCGGTGTTTTGTATATGGATAACACCAGCAGCTAATTCTATGCACTTGCTATAAGACTCAAGCTTTATTAATTGGTCGTATAGTTGTTTTCCAGTAGGCTCAGTGGTTATCTTTAATTGGTATCTACTACGAATTAAGTCGCCTTTTTCTACTAAACACCAACTATCTCGGTGTAAATCCGCACAAAGTTCAGGATTATTTTTACAAATGCTGCCACTATTTCGGCCAACATCACAACCAAATAAGCCGAATAAAGCAGCAAATATTGAAAATGATGTAATTATTACTAAACTTTTACTCAAAACAGGCTCCAAAAGTGGAATTTCTCTAATAAAATTACACGTTTACTAAAAATTTCTTACTGGCGAAAAAGCGTAAATTTCATTACAATGTCGCCGACCAAACGGGGATAACCCTATCAAATAATGACTATTGGTCTTTTCTTTTTGTTACTCAATGCTTTCTGCACCCTACGCTGAAATGTGAGATAAAGGATCTTTTTAATGAGCGCTGATAAACACCTACAAAGTTGGCAAGAACGTTTCGAAATGGCAGAGGCTATGCAGCCTTTACTTGGTAAACTATATCGTAATCAAGGCGTTGAAGTCTTAGTTTATGGTAAACCACTTTTAAACGCATCTACAATTGAAATTATTAAAGCGCATCGCCTAGTTCGTCGTCATATTGGCGAAAAATTACGCCTTCGTGAAAGCTTTCCATTCGTTGAAGCATTAAGCAAGTTATCAGTAAAGCACTGTAAAGTGGATATTGGCAAGTTAGCTATTAATTACTGGCGTGATAATGCTGATGCTTCTCAAATTCAAGCCTACATGACTAAAGAGTTAGAGCAAGGCTTAAACTTTGGTGACGATGTAGAATCTAAAGATGTTGTCTTATACGGTTTTGGACGTATCGGCCGTCTATTAGCCCGCTTAATGATTGAAAAAACGGGTAAGAGTAATAAGCTTTGTTTACGTGCAATCGTCTTACGTGGCGGTAAAAAAGGTGATTTAGAAAAGCGTGCTAGTTTATTACGTCGTGACTCAGTTCATGGTCCATTCAATGGCTCTGTTGAAGTAGACGAAGAAAATAACGCCATTATTGCTAATGGTACATATATTCAAATCATTTACGCTAATTCACCTGATCAAGTAGATTACACACAATACGGCATCAATAATGCGCTTGTTGTGGATAATACCGGTATTTGGAAAGATGAAGATGGTCTTGGTCTTCACCTTAAGAGTAAAGGTGCAAGTAAAGTACTGTTAACCGCTCCTGCTAAGGGGGCAATTAAGAACGTCGTTTACGGTGTGAATGAAAATGATATTCTTCCTGAGGATATGATTGTTTCGGCAGCAAGTTGTACAACCAATGCTATTACACCTGTATTAAAAGCAGTGAATGATAAGTATGGCATTGAAAACGGACATGTTGAAACAATCCATTCGTATACTAATGACCAAAACTTAATTGATAACTATCATAGTGCTGACCGTCGTGGTCGAAGTGCGCCATTAAACATGGTTATTACTGAAACAGGTGCAGCGAAAGCGGTTGCAAAAGCATTACCTGTAATGGAAGGTAAGTTAACAGGTAACGCTATCCGTGTACCGACACCAAATGTTTCAATGGCCATTATCAGTGTTAACTTAAACGGCGAAACTAATCGCGATGAGTTAAATGAATACCTAAAAGATATCGCATTAACTTCTGAGTTGAAAAACCAAGTTGATTACACTGATTCTACTGAAATTGTATCAAGTGACTTAGTGGGTTCTCGCTATGCTGGTGTTGTTGACTCTCAAGCAACTATTGCTGATGGCAAGCGTGCTATTTTATACGTGTGGTATGACAATGAGTTCGGTTATAGCTGTCAAGTAGTCGGCGTCATGCAAAAGATGCTTGGACTTACAACGCTTTCTTTACCAGAAGCGTAAACTTACTAAGTTAAGAACCATCATTTCAAAGGCACTTCTTAGTAGAAGTGCCTTTTTTGTTGGCTGTCATGGTTTAATAGACAATAATTGTTCAATACGTTGATTTATACATCAAACGGTTATAAAAGCTCTAAAATATAGTAATTCTGCATTGACACATTTGCGTAAAACGGTAGAATTCCATTCCGCACTCAGGGACAAATTGATTTATCGTTTTAACTAAGTGTTTTGTTTGATATGCGACATTAGCTCAGTTGGTAGAGCGATACCTTGCCAAGGTATAGGTCATCGGTTCGAACCCGATATGTCGCTCCAATCAAACAACGGCGCGATGGCAGAATGG
>NZ_JBFRJJ010000025.1:4214-61067 GCF_041468785.1 Shewanella sp. 10N.286.52.E4 | reverse complement strand
CTGTTGTTTCCCTTTCGTCGGGTGTGGGCGAAGCGCCACGATCTTGATTAGCTTTTGATTTCAATGTAGGAAAATACGTAGTCGGGTGTCGGTAGAAAACCCACGTTTTTTTATCTACACCAAACGAAGTTTGGAAATCAACAAAACATCAAACCAAAAGATTATTCTTTTGGCCAACTTCCATCATTATTGGGTCTCACCCAAGCCTGCGAAAACCAATAATAGCCTTTCTGAGTTTTACTCGGTGCGGTGCAATTATAACGGCTACGCCCTGCGGGTAAATTCGCTGGCGCTTGAATGCTAAACTCTGTTTCAGTCAACCACGTTGGCTTTTTCGCGCCTTGTCCCTGAACAAAACACATCACTTGATGTGGGTAAATATCAGTGATATCTAACTCGACTTTTAACTCAGGTCGCCAATCCCCAGAAGTTAATAATGGATCAGTGATATTTTGCTTAACCACTGGCATGTTCAGGCTGGTAAATTTAACTTTTAAACTATCCAAATCCGCATAAGCCCCTGCAACAGGAAAACGGGGTAATGCCGTCAGTATCGAGTACTTACCCGCAGCGCCAGACTGTTGCCCTAAACCAATAAAGTCATGCTGTTTAAGAATATCTTCAACATCCGCATTATATTCACCATAAGGGTAAGCCAGCATGCGTACGCTTTGCCCCGTATGCTTTTTAATTTCAGCTTCGGTATCCAGTAAATTCTTTTCGATGCGAGTTAACCATTGCTGGCGGGTTTCACCGTCTAATTTACGGTTGAGGTGTTCGTGGGCCCAGCTATGGTTGGCAATCGTCGCACCATTTTGAGCAAGTTGATTAATGTCATCCCAACTCATCATCCCAGCATAACCTTTTTCAATGGGTTCAACCGAGACAAACAAGGTATATGAAAAGTTATGCTTGGCTAAAATGGGCGCGGCTGCAGCTGCAATACTGTCGTATCCATCGTCAAAGGTAATCACGATACTTTTGTCAGCCATGGGTTTATCTTCTTTTATGGCATCCACCGCCTCTTGCAAGCTAATGATGGTAAACTCATTATCAGCAAGATATTGCATTTGCTCTTCAAATTGCGCCGGTGTCACACTCGTGCTGGCAGGCGTTGTTTCTGATACATGATGATATTGCAAAATCACCACTGCACTGGCATTAAACGAGAATAAGCAGATTAATCCCAAAAGACTTTGTTTTAACATAAGATTCCTATGTCCATAAAAGCATTACTATTTAACAGCCAAAAAAACCGTCAGCTATTTGCGTTAGCATTGCCGATGATTTTATCCAATATCACTATCCCACTATTAGGTTTAGTCGATACCGCTGTCATTGGTCATTTAAGTGAAGCCTATTACTTAGGCGGTGTGGCATTAGGCAGCACAATTATTACCTTAATTGTGTGGCTATTGGGCTTTTTGAGAATGTCGACTACAGGTCTTGTCGCCCAAGCATATGGCGCTAATGATACCGTAACTCAGCAAAAATTGCTGGTGCAAGGTTGTAGCCTAGCATTGATATTTGGATTTAGCGCAATCATCTTACAGCAGCCATTGCTTGAATTCGCCATGTCTCTTAGCCAAGCCAGTGAAGAGGTAAAGCACTTTTGCAGCGAATACGTCAACATCCGTATTTGGTCGATTCCATTCGCATTAGTGAACTTAGTCTTGTTGGGTTGGTTGCTCGGCAGGCAAGCGCCTAAAGCTGCTATGTGGCAACTTATCATTGCCAACATCGTTAATATTGTTTTGGATGTAGTGTTTGTCATCGGTTTTGAATGGAACGTAAAAGGTGCCGCTTTAGCCTCGGTCATCGCAGATATTTGTGCGTTCACTGTCGCAGCGGTGATTGTTAAACGTGCCCTTTATCAGCAAAGTGATTTTAATCTCGGTAAGCTATTCATCCACCTAAGCTATAAAGGCTACTCGCAACTGCTTAAACTTAACCGTGACATTTTTATCCGCAGTTTATGCCTGCAAGCGAGCTTTACCTTTATGACCTTTTACGGCGCAGGCTTAGGCGATGACATCATTGCTGCTAATGCGGTGTTGTTAAACTTACTCATGCTCATCTCTTACGCCCTAGATGGCATAGCCTATTATGCTGAGGCTGAAGTCGGCCGCGCAGTCGGTCAGAAAAACCTCCCCTTACTGCATGAGTCGGTGCTCTTAGCTGGCTATTGGTCTGCATTATTCTCAGTGGGATTTTGCTTGTTATTCTATTTTGGTGGAAGTGGCATTATTAGCTTACTTACCAGTATCGAAATCGTGCAACAGCAAGCTAATATGTACCTTATTTGGTTAGTGTTTATGCCTTTATTGGCATTCGGATCTTATTTGTTTGATGGTGTCTATATTGGCGCCGCTCAAGGTAGAGCAATGCGAAACAGCATGATTATTGCCACTTTCGTGGTGTTTTTTCCTTGCTGGTATCTATTACAAGGTTACGGTAATCACGGTTTATGGGCGGCAATGAGCGCCTTTATGCTGTGCCGCAGCGCCTCACTTGGACTCCATTACAAGTACAGTCAGGCTTTTAAGCAAATATAACCATTACATAGGTTTAGCATTAGTAAAATTGGCTTTATCCATCTTTTTACTGATAACATGTGTGCAACATGTTTATGTTCAACACGGAAAGTTTGGATGAAAAGGATTTTACTTATACTAACAGCATCAATCTTGCTGTTATCTTCACTGACATCATTTGCAAAAAATCAGCAACTACCTGTTGAAGCGTTTGCCAGTATTCCTGATGTCAGTCATGTCACTATGTCTCCTAATGGTACTAAAATTGCTTCTTTAGTTCGTTCTGAAGCTAAAGGAATGGAAGGCACATTAGTCAATATTCTAGATATTGATACTCGTGAATCTTCTTACCCCATTCAAACGGACAATGAAAAATTTGTCATTTTATCCATGAGCTGGGCAAATGATGATTTACTACTCATAAAAGCTAAGTTTCCCGCTGTTCGTTTCGGTACCCCAACCACAGAAACTCGCATTATTAAGTATTCTCTGAGTAAGAAAAACACCTCTAATTTACTAAGTCGTTTTGGACTTAAAAAGTTTAAATGGATGCCACAAATCCAATCAAATATTATCGACTACCTTCCCGATGACGACAAATACTTGTTACTGGGTACTAATGGTATTGGTAATAAAACTCAATTTGAGTCGGTCATCAAAGTTAACTTAAATAACGGCAATATTCGTTTTGAGCAACCTGCTGAAGCAAACGTTACAGACTGGATAACGGATAGGCAAAATAGAATTCGAATCGGCATATACCGTAAAGAAACCAAATACCGCATTTATGAACAAGAAGATGCCCATAAAGATAGAAGAATTCTATGGGAGTTTGAAGCTTTCGAGGAAGATCAAGTTTGGCCAATGGGCTTTGCTCAGGATAAAAATATCCTCTATGTTCAGGCTTATCATGAAGGTTTTGAAGCCATCTTCAAGGTTGATTTACGCGACCCTGAGCTTGCTAAAGAATTAGTATTCAGTAAAGAGTTTAACGACGTCGAAGGCTCACTCATTTATTCAAAACTCAAGCAGAAGGTTATTGGTATTGATGATGGCGATGAGTCTGAATATACCTTTTGGGATAAAGAATATATCGGCCTCGTTAATGGTCTAAACAAAGCACTGCCTGAATACCGTAATTATATAACCCAGTTTAGTGATAATGAGCGTCGTTACATTGTGTATTCAACCAACTCAAAAGAAGCTGGCACTTATCTATTTGGTGACCGCGATGCAGGAAAGCTATTCCCGATTGCTTATCGATATAAAAAACTATCACCTGATTTATTGGCTAACACCCAAACCTTATCGTACAAAGCTAGAGATGGTTTAGAAATCCAAGCTTTCTTAACCACACCGTTAGATAAAGAAGCTAAACAGCTACCAACCATTATCTTCCCCCATGGCGGTCCAATTAGCTATGACTCCAATAGCTTTGACTACTGGACTCAGTTTTTAGCCAACAGAGGCTATGCAGTCCTTAGAATGAACTTTCGAGGCTCTGCAGGATATGGTTACGACTTCATGAAAGCTGGCTTACAAAATTGGGGGCTTGATATGCAAAATGATGTTGAAGATGGCACTCGCTGGTTAATCGATGAAGGCATCGCCGATCCCAATAAAGTGTGTATTGTTGGCGCCAGTTATGGCGGCTATGCAGCCCTAATGGGAGTGGCCACGACTAAAGATTTATATCAATGTGCGGTGAGTTTTGCAGGCGTTACTGACATTGAGTACTTAGTAAAATCATCCAGACGGTATAGCAACTTTGATATCGTTAAAAAACAAATTGGTGATGACTATGATGCCCTTTATGAGCGTTCACCAATGAGTAAAGCCAAAGACATCAATGTGCCAGTGTTACTTATTCATGGTGATAAAGACCGAGTGGTTAGAGTCCAGCACAGTGAAGATATGTTTGATGAACTAGAAGACTTAAACAAACCAGTTGAATACATTGAACTTGAAAATGGCGACCATTATTTAAGTAACAATGAGCATCGAATAAAAACCTTTGTCGCCATCGAAGCTTTTTTGCAAAAGCATTTATAGCACTAGCTTGTGTAACACTTGCTCGTAAAGCACTTGCTCGTTTAACTCTTGCTCGTACAGCAATAGCTCGGCTTGAATAGCCATAAATTAATTGCTCTTCGGATGAGAGCTACACTTTTACCCAAACCACTAGGATTATTATGAAACGGATTTTAGCGCTGATTATTTTGTTGTTTATCAGCCAAACGCCCACCGCCAGTGCAACAACACCTCAGCGGCTCCCTGTCGAAGCATTTGCGAGTATTCCAGATGTCAGTACGGTACGATTATCACCTGATGGCAAACAAATTGCCTCATTGATTTTAGATGATAGTGCAGCAGTGCCGCATAAAATTGTGGCTTTGTTTAATATCGAAACCGGCCAATCTCATATTCCAATCAAAAACGATCATGAACGCTATACCATATTCAATTTAGCCTGGGCCAATAATCAAACCATACTCATATCTGCTTTTATCCCCTCAAAACGCTTCGGTAAAGATGCTAATGAGAGTATCTTAATTAAATACAATACCTTAACTGGTGATGTGGGTAGTGTGCTAACTAAAAAAGCGTTAAAACGCTTTGAATCTATCCCTCAATACCAACATGACATTGTCGATCTATTGCCAAAAGATCCTGAGCATATTTTACTGTCTGTATCAGGTTTCAGTAAAAGAGTTAACGAACCTACTGTTATCAAAGTTAACTTAATAACAGGCAAAACCACCACTGAACAATATTACCGTGAGCATGTAATTGATTGGATGACCGATCAACAACACAAAGTAAGAATAGCCACTTACCGAGATCCGGATAATACTGAATATAGAACTTATGAACAAAATGAAGCCAATGGAAAATTGCGCTTATTGTGGAAAAATGAAGCCTACTCTGAGGATACCGTTATCCCTATTGGCTTTGATGTTAACCCCAATATTCTATTTGTAAAAGCTTACCATGAAGGCTACTTTGCAGTTTTCAAAGTGGACTTAACTGACCCTAAACTCACAAAAAAGTTAGTCTACAAAGAGGCAAATCATGATGTCGATGGCCGATTAATTCACTCTAAAATTACTCGCCAAGCCATTGGGATTTCAACGGGTATCGATAATGAATACCATTTTTGGGACAAAGATTATCAAAAGCTGGTCAGTGGTATCAAAATGGCGTTACCAGATACTCAGAATTACTTAACTCAATTTAGCCAAAATGAACGTCGTTATATTGTATTTGCCACCAGCCCTACTCAACCAGGGTTATTTCTTTATGGTGACCGCGACGCGCGCCGTTTAGAGGTTATTGCCAGCAAATATTCTCAACTCAACCCGCAAGTACTAACTGAACCAAAAGCTATCAGCTACCAAGCTCGCGATGGCTTAACCATCCCTAGCTACCTTTCACTACCAAAAGGCATTGAAGCTAAAAAACTCCCCACCATCATCTTTCCTCACGGTGGACCACAATCTTATACTGGCGACTCATTTGATTATTGGGCGCAATTCTTTGCTAACCGTGGCTATGCCGTGCTGCAAATGAACTTTCGAGGCTCTGCTGGCTATGGTCATCAATTTACCACTGCAGGTTTACAAGGCTGGGGCAAAGAAATGCAAACTGATGTTGAAGATGGCACTCGCTATTTAATCAATGAAGGCATTGCCGATCCAAAGCGAATTTGTATTGCAGGTGCCAGTTACGGCGGTTATGCCGCAATGATGGGCGCGGCAATGACACCTGATTTATATCAATGTGTTATCAGTTTTGCTGGCGTAGCTGACGTGGAGGATTTGGTTAAGTTATCGCGTTTTTACACCAACCACGAAATGACCAAAAAAATCATTGGTGATGACTATAATGCGCTTTATGAACGTTCGCCGATTTATCACGCCGACAAAATCAATGTGCCTATTTTATTAATCCATGGTGACAATGACAAAGTGGTGCAAGTGAGCCAAAGCCGCGATATGTACCGCAAGTTAGATGGGCTGGACAAAAAAGTAAAATACCTTGAAATTGATAACGGCAATCACTTCCTCAGCAACAATCAGCATCGTCTAATGACGTTTAAAGCGATTGACGAGTTTTTATCTAAAAACCTTTAGCTGTAACGCTGAAAAGTAAACATAAAAAAGGCCCTAACATCATTGCTGACGTTAGGGCCTTTCACTAAAACACGGTATTGCTTAGATTCAAAACCTTAGTCCAAAACATTAATTTAGAACTTTGCTTCGAATGCTAAGCTGAAGTTTCTGCCTTCACCAACAGTAACGTCTGTATTAGTACCACCACCTAAGTAGTCAGTATCAAATAAGTTTTTAACGTTAAAACGCACGCTCATGTCGGTATTTTGTACAGCGAAAGTATATGCTGCACCAAAGTCAAAGCGAACATAGTCATCTTTTACAATGGTGTTTTGGGTATTAGCAAAACGCTCGCCAACGTAGATAGCACCTATGTTCAATGCTAAATCGTCAGTGACTTCGTAACGGGTCCAGATGTTGGCAGACCATTCAGGCGCATCAACAGGCGTTTTACCATCTAGCTGCTCTGTATCTTCGGCACTGGTGATGTATTCTGCATCCAAGTACATCATTGAACTGGTAATAAATACATTATCACTTACTTGACCTTGAGCGCCCACTTCAAAACCACGGTGATGCTGCTTACCGCTTTGTGTGGTGATGTAATCTTTGTCGCCAATCGGTGTGTCAAGTTGCTCTTGAACGGTCACATTAGTCACTGTGGTATCAAATACCGCACCGGTTAGTAATAAGCCGCCATCATAGAGTTCCCACTTAGTACCAATCTCGAATTGCTCACCATATTCAGGTTCAAGATCCATACCGTCATTAACATCATTATCGCTACTTACGATTGACTGAGGGTTAAAACTTTTTGAATAGTTAGCGTAAATACTGCCATTAGCACTTGGTGAATAAATTACACCAAACTTAGGCGATACAGCGTAGCTATTTTCACCTTCGCCATCTTTTTTCTGTTCGTCATAACGTACGCCAGCAAGTACTTGCCACTCATCGTTAATGGTCATTAAATCTTGAACATAAAAACCATAATGCTTGTAGCTTGACTCACTTTTGGTGGTGTCATTGTTGTAATCTAAATCTGGTCTAGGAACACTTTCACCTGGTTTAACCATCTGTGCATCGCCACTGTCTCTCAACTGACCATAGTAGTAATCTAAGATGTTAGCGCCAACAAGTAACTGATGTTCCATGCCAAAAGCATTCACGATGCCAGTAAAGTCCATGTAGGCTGTTTTATGCTGCCAGTCATCATAACGATCAAAGGCTTTGATTTGATAACCATCAGTGGTTGGATCCATGCCAGAAATCATCGTAGGTGATGAATCTAAACGCTGACGAGTAAAGGTTTGATGGTTATAACCTGTGGTCATTTTCCAGTCATCAGAAATATACCAAGTTAAGTCTGCACCTAAGTTTTCAACGTTGTTATCGGTAAATGCCCATGACATATCCCAAATATCTTCACGGTCACCAACTAAGTCGCCGTTATCATCTAACCAACCGCCTCTGTCGATGCCTGTTTTGTCGTCAGTGTAATCGTACTTAACCGATAACATCACATCTTCATGTAGGTCGAATTCAAGGTTTAAGTAACCTAAAAAGCGATCACGCTCTTGCTCTTGTTCACCATTGCCATCTTGGTATTCGCGCCAGTATTTGGTGTCTTGCTTCACTAACACTGTACGGTAACGAATTGATTCAGCATCATTTAACGCGCCACCCGCATCTAACTGAAAACGTGTAGAACCATTTGCATCTGTATCAAATGCAACGTCAAATAAGTTTTCATAGGTTGGCTTTTTAGTCACCATATTGATTAAGCCGCCAGGACCTGACTGACCATAAAGCATGCTTGATGGGCCTTTAAGCACTTCAACCTGTTGTAGTGTTTCAATCGGTTGCACGTAGTGAGACCACTGCTGCTGACCGTTGATTAAGAAGCCGCTGCCAGAATCAAGTTCAAAACCACGGATGTTGAACACTTGGCGGTTCCACTTTTCACTACCACCGGTAACACTTGAATCATTTACCAATACTTCTGACAGATTTCTTGCTAACTGCTCATCAGTGACAAAATCAGGAATAACGTTAACTGATTGCGGCGTGTCCATTAAATCAATGTCACCACGCATTGCGCCTGAAGAGGTGCCCACTTTGTAGTTATTGAAGTTCATTCCAGTAATTTGAATACGTTCGATGTTAGCAACAAAATCTTGGCTTGATGCTGTTTCATTTGCAGCTTCTTCAGCCGCTAATGATGCTGAGGCTAAACCTACAACAACCGCAAACGCAATAGGTGAAATTTTCATACAAAGTAGACCTTAAATTGGCAATAACCGTTAATGAGACGGATTATCATTTGCGTTTCACTGTTTGTGAAGAGTTTTTGTCAGTTAATGTAAAGAAGTGTGAAGGACTGCACTAATGAGAGTAAATCTCATTACCATCGATGAATAGTTATTGCATATTAACTAAGATTAATGTTAATAAAACTTTTCACTTGTAATAAGCATTCAATTTCAGCCTCTATAACCTCCCCCATCCAAAAAAGATAAAAGCACTACGCAACAAATACTTAACGAAAAGAGCGTTGCTTTAAAACCCATTTAAAACTGAGATTTCAATCTGTACACTGTGAGTTAACGGTCAAGAAACAACCTGAATAGTTATTCAAATGTTAAAACACTAAAAAGTGACTAAATAAGCTAATTTGTGATCTGAATAGCAATAATTTCGAATAAGGCCAGTCTTTACATTTCTTTAATTGTGTAAATAAATGAGATTAATTATCATTCACGAAATTTTTGTTGTCAGCACGAGTTTGTTCAATATCAGCAAACATAATCGTCATGATTTGGTTACGGCCAACTTACACTTAAGAGTTTCAATATGAATGTAGTCCCTGCTTTAAAATGGTTTCATAACTGGGTTGGCTTTGTCATCAGCATTTCAATGCTGATTGTATTAGTCACAGGTGTTTATCTTGGCGGTATGGACATGCTGAAAAGAATGGATGATAAAGGGCAGCAATATGCGCCGCTATCCATTGAACAAAAAGCCTATGTCACTGAGACCTTATTTGAGCGATACCCTGATATGGGGACGGTTCGCTTTCCAACTGAATACTCGCCATATATTGAAGTCGCAACTCGTGGTCAATCGATTGCTTTTGATCAAGACTTGAACGAGCTCTCAACTTATAAAATGAGAGATATTCCGCTTTATAGCACTATGTTTTGGTTACACAGAAATTTCCTGTTAGGTGATTTTGGTAAATACCTGAACGCTTGGGCTTCGATGATTGGTGGGTTAGTCACTTTAGTGGGTATTTACCTTTGGTGGCGAGTACGTAAAACCTTTAGGCTGAAACACTCAATACCAAGTAACACTAAATCAAGCAGCCTGGTAAAAAGTCATATTCAGTTAGGATTGTTTATCTCTGTACCATTATTCTTATTATGTATCACAGGCTTTTTAATCACTTATAAAGGTTTGTGGATGGATGCATTAAAGCAACCAGCAGCTGAAATACAATATCCTGTTAGCCAAAAAAGTGATTGGCAAAGTCAGCTACAAACCGCACAAGATATGTGGCCAGATTCCAATATGGTTTCGGTGAACAAGCCGCGTAAGCGTAAACCTGAACCTGGTGTAGAAAAACCTAAAGGACCACAAGAGCTGAATTACAGCATCCGTTTTGATACCCACAGCGATGTTTGGTTACGTCAAGCTGACAGCATCACCATGAATTATGAGCAAGGCAAAATACAATCAGCTCTGTTGCACAGTGATCGCCCACTTTCAGGCAAAGTCGCGACATTTGTCAGACCCTTACATGATGCGTTAAATATGCCATTCAAATATGTGGCCTTTATTACTGTTATCGCATTTATCGGTACTGCGATCTTACTATTCAGCGCAGTGACTTTTTACCGCCGCATTTTCAAGAAACGGTCTAAATAAGTCATTTCGCATCAATGCTTTAAGATAAAACTAAAAACGGCTTGCTGAAATCAGCAAGCCGTTTTTATTGAATATCGTATCAAAGTGATTTAGTCATCAATGCCCTATCAAGCCATCAAAAAATGACTCAAGCCTAAGTTTAAGAGTCCTCGATAAAGGCATTCACGGTGCCTTCGATAGAGTCGTAAACAATCTTAATTTCAGCTCTATTTCTTCCCGCTGTATCGCCTAATGTCCTTAATACATAAGTACACTGGGTCGCACCGCTGCCACCGTCTGCAGCATGGCGATATGACTCAAATTCAACATCGTCCGTTGTATTTCTAATAGCAACTGATGGCGGGCTTTCTATCAAAGCATTCCACAAATCGACACAACCGCCTTGCCCTGGCCCTATGTTCACAGGGTTGCCCATAGGGTTACCTTTTCCTGTGCCTAATGGGTAGCCAAAAGTATTCATATCAAGGTCATTATTAGCAAAGTCAGGCAAATCATTCATCGGATCACTGCCACCAATCAATTGCCAACGAGTGTGAGAAAAAGTCACAGACTGTTCAAATGATGCTGCTATGGCCTGAACTCGACTTATCTCTGCGTCACGCTTAACATCAATAAACTTACTGACTGCAATAACGGCTAAAATTGCCAATACGATAATCACAACCACAAGCTCAATTAAGGTAAAACCTGTGTTTCGAGTTGGCAGTTTAGAAGGGTAAATATCATTAATCACACCATACTCCTCGGCGTTAGCTTACTTAAGGTATAACACAAGCTTGTTAATAGTACGTTAAACACTAAGCCTAAAGTACTCATTTATTCATCAATACAGGATAAATGTTGGCTATATAGCTCAGATCAATGAGTCAATAACGGATCTATAGACATAAAAAAACGCAGCTTAACGCTGCGTTTATTATCAGTCATCACACCTTAGTGTTTACTGATAAGAATGTGAACCATGTTGATGATCTGTCACGTCTTTCACGCCAGCTAACTCACCAGGGAACATATCTAATAGCTGCTTCTCGATACCATCTTTTAATGTGATATCAACTTGAGAACAACCATTACAACCACCGCCAAACTGAAGTACAGCAACGCCTTCTTCAGTAATTTCTACTAACATGATGTTACCACCATGGCTTGCTAACTGAGGGTTGATTTCTGATTGAATCACATACTCAATACGCTCTTTTAGTGGTGCGTCAGAAGCCACTTTACGCATTTTAGCATTTGGTGCTTTAAGCGTTAATTGTGAACCAAGTTGGTCAGTCACAAAGTCGATGCTCGCTTCTTCTAAAAATGGTGCACTCTTTTCGTCAACCATGGCACTAAAACCTGTAAACGGTAATTCAGTATCATCAGCTTCAACAGCATCTGGTGGACAGTAAGATACACCGCACTCTGCTTGAGCGGTACCTGGACTGATGACAAACACACGGATATGAGTGCCTTCAGGTTGATCGGCCAGTAATTTTACAAAATGAGCCTGAGCCGTATCAGTAATGTTGATCATAAAAACTGCTCCGTTGGGTAGTACTTGAGTAAGCATTAACTTAATTAAGAACTGACTTAAATAAGGTAGTACTTGAGTAATTTAGTAGGTTTAGCGACATGATACTCTTAGTTGCCTCTGCTTTATAGTCCTGCATCAAGCAAGTGTGACAAAAAATAGTCTCTTTGTGTCGGTTTTTAATGGAGATTTAAGACTAATCACTTTATTGTTACCCTACGGTTTTCTTTTTATGATCTTGTTTCTCATATGATTAGCTTACATGCCTTGCTCGCTCGTTTTTCAGTTAGAACGCTGATGACATTTTTTATCTGCATGCCTTTTATGGCATCTGCTAGTGATATTTCTGCTGCCAATACCCGTATTGAACAAGCTTTACTCACTGAGGATATCAATACTAATTTAACTCAACCTGCAGAGTATTTAGGTTACCCATTGGGTGAATGGCATTTACGCCATGATCAGATTAATCACTACCTGCAACTACTGGCAAGTGAAAGCGACCGAGTATCTTTAGATTCAGCAGGTTATAGTGAAGAACGCCGCGAGCAAATCACAGCGGTGATCACCTCTGAAAAAAACCAGAAAAACCTTGCCGACATCATCGAATATCGCAGTAATATTAAATACGGCACCATGCAAACCAACCGCACTAATCAAAATCCATTGGTCGTGTGGCTGGCGTACTCTATTCATGGTGATGAAGCCAGTGGCGCTCATGCCGCATTGGCATTAAGTCACTACCTAGCTGCGGCTAATACGCCTTGGGTAAAAGAGCTACTCGACGATACCGTCATTTTACTTACTCCAACCCAAAACCCTGATGGTTTTGACCGCTTTTCAAATTGGGCCAACAATAATAAAGGCCAAGTCATTGTTACTGATAATAATCACCGTGAACATAATCAAGACTGGCCAGGTGGACGTTTTAATCACTATTTAGCTGATTTAAACCGCGATTGGCTTTTCTTGCGCCACCCTGCATCTCAAGGTCGCGTGGCTTTTTTCCATAAATGGCAGCCCCACTATGTAGGTGACTTCCATGAAATGTGGCATCAACAGTCGTACTTTTTCCAACCTGGTGTACCTGACCGCGTTAACCCATTAACCAAACCTGCCAATCAAGCATTATCAAATGAGCTGGCAGCGTTTCATCGCCAAGCTTTAGATGAAGTCAAACAAGTGTATTTTAGCGGTCAAATGTTTGATGACTTCTTTTACGGTAAAGGCTCAACCTACCCTGATATCAATGGCGCTGTCGGTATCCTATTTGAACAAGCCAGCTCACGCGGCCAAGCCCAAGACTCACCCAATGGTGTGGTGACTTTAGCTGAGAGTATTGATAACCAATTTGCGACCTCTATTTCTAGCCTAAAAGGTGCGCACGCATTACGTAAAAAGTTGATGAAGTATCAAACTGACTTCTTCTCAAGCAACATCAAGCGTTATCGAGAAGGTAAACAGTCTGGCAGATTAGTCAAAGCCCATGGCGGCGCAACGCATATTAATGAGTTGGTGAGCATATTAGCCCAGCACAAAATTAGCGTTAAATACCTCAACACTGTCATTGAAGATGATGATATTAACTTCACACCTCAAGACAGTGTGTTTATTCCAGATAGTCAGCCGCAACACGACTTATTAGAGGCGTTATTTGATAAAAGAACCGAGTTTAAAGATGAAACCTTTTACGATATTTCGACGTGGAATTTTGAATCAGCCTTAAGCTTAAGTTTGATCAAAAAAGCCAAACCCAGTGCCAAGTACTTATCAGACAAACCAAACGGCAAGGTAGCCAAAGCAACCTACCCTAAAGACAGCGTGGCTTTGGTGATTGATTGGCAACAAGCTGCGGCGGCTCCATTGCTGCAGCAATTGCTCCAACAAGGCGTAATAGTTAAGTATGCCCAAAAACCATTCAGCCTTAATGTCAATATTGGCAATCGCACAGCTGAAAAACCTCAAACCAGCAAACAAGCCATAAAATTTGTTGCTGGTAGTTTGCAAATCCCACTGAAACAGCAAAATTTCACTGCCATTGAGTTAGCAGAAATCGTGGCAACGCTCGCGCAACAACACCAAGTCGATGTTGTCGCATCTGCCAGTTCACATGCTGCTACAGGAATGGACTTAGGCAGCGATGATTTCATCAAAGTAAAACCCGTAACCCCTTTGATCATCACAGGCGCAGACACCAATGCTTCAGAAACCGGTCAAATGTGGCATTACCTTGATAAGACTCTAGGTATAGCCACAACCATGGTGAATACAGAACGTTTGGTATCACTAGATTTATCGGCATACAGCCATATTTTTATGGCTGATGGGCCTTATCATTTGATCAGCGATGCGACCTCAAGAAAGTTAGGTCAATACGTAACAGAAGGCGGCACCATTGTGGCGCAAAAGCGGGCATTAGTTTGGCTTAATAAGCGTAATATCTTAAATTCTGAACCCAAAACCAGTCGTGAACTGAATAATCTATTCATCACATCGGGCATGGATTATGGCGATCAATCTAAATTAAAAGCACGTCAATCTATCGGCGGAGCGATCGTAGCGTTAAAGCTTGATGCGACTCACCCTGTCGCCTTTGGTTTACCTAATCCACTGCCTGTGATGAAAAACCGCGAAATCAGTTTCAACCTCACTTCAACGCCATTTATTGTCGCAGCGAAATATGAGAATGACTTATTGATTAGTGGCTACCTTGCTAATGAATATCAACGCGCATTTGCCAATACCCCTGCGATGATAGTTGAAACCAAAGGTAAAGGTAAAATTGTCGCCCTGGCGGATAATTTATTATTCCGAAACATCTGGCTAGGCTCAGAAAAAGTCTATGCCAATGCACTGTATTTTGTGCCATCACAATAGCCCAAACATTATTTAAGTAACCCTGGTGCTTCAGCTCTAGCTAAGCACCAGCATTGTACATGGACATATTCGGCTGCAAACAATTGGCTAATTTCATTCACTGTGGTGCCAGTAGTGACGACATCATCAATCAATGCGATTCTTTGATAAGGTACTCTTTTAGCAACAGTGTTTGAACTTAAAGTGTTTAAACTTGAAGTGTTTGAGCTTGAAGTTTTTGAGCTTGAAGTGTTTGAGCTTGAAGCATTTAAGTTTAAGCTAAATGCCCCCGCGCAATTTAATCGCCTTGCTTTGCCATCTAATCCGGCTTGTGCTTGGGTATCAACATCTCTGACTAACAAGGCATCATCCATGACAATGCCTAATTGTTGGCTTAATGCCTTAGCAATTAACCATGCTTGATTAAATCCGCGCGACTTTAAGCGATTGGGGTGCAGCGGCACAGGAATGAGCACTTGTGGTAATTGAATCATATCCCTCGAAACCAAATCCATCACTCGAATAGCCAGCACCTGCACTAACGCCGCTAATGAGGCACATTGTTGTTGATATTTTATCGCTGCAATCAATTCACCTAGCCCTTGATGATAACTGCATGGCGCAATAACCATTATTGGCTCAGTTGACTGACATTGGCCACAATAGCGCTGTAATAGCATCATAGCCTTACCGCATCCTAAGCAGACTTCATGCTGATAAAGTCCAGCCACTAAACAGTGCTGACACACGCCAGAATGCGGTTTCTGCAGATCATACGGCTCAATATCCTGACTGCATAACATGCAGCGATTAGGGAGATTACGCAAAATTGCGTGCTTAACAATGCGAAAGCCTGCATAGCAGGCTTGTCGGAGTTGCCAATCCATATAATATCCTTATCCTGTATGGCAATTAACCCAAACTCAATCTTGAGGAAACCCCGTGCAGTCCAACTTACCTCAGTTACACGTTCACACTGTGGGCGAAGGCCAAGATCTTGTTTTGCTACATGGTTGGGGAGTTAACTCTGCCGTTTTTCATCCATTACAAACCGCGCTTAGTCATTATAGAGTGCATTATGTCGACTTGCCGGGATTTGGTGATAGTGCTGAAAATACTGGAGATATCAATGCGTGGGCAGCACAACTAGCACAGCAATTACCAAAAAATGCTGTGTGGCTTGGTTGGTCATTGGGCGGCTTAGTCGCCACTCAAATCGCCATAACTTACCCTGAGTCAGTTAAAGCCTTAATCACTGTGGCTTCATCACCATGTTTCATGGCTCAAGAAGCTATTGTTCAAGAATTTAGTGAACAAGACGTTTTTGCTCAAACGTATAGTGACCAAGATAGGGTTAATCAAGCACCTAAAAACAAAGCGTCATGGCCGGGTATCGCACCTAAGGTGTTAGCGCAGTTTTCTGAGCAACTGCAAATTAACTTAGCCAAAACCGTTGAACGTTTTTTAGCGATTCAAGCCATGGGCAGTGACACTGCTAAAAATGATATTGCCGCGATTAAGAAACTGGTATTAGCCAAACCTTTACCTAGCCAAGTCGTGCTTGATCAAGGTTTAGGGATGCTGCGTACGGTGGATTTACGTTCACAGCTGAGTACTATCCAACAACCATGGTTAAGGATTTGGGGCAGATGTGACAGTTTAGTTCCGAAAAAGATCATCAAACTTTTACCCCAAGCAACAAGTATAGAAGACGTTGTTCACAATAAAGCATCTCACGCACCGTTCATTTCACACCCACAAGCATTTTTAGCTGAATTACTGCCTTGGATCGAAAAACATACAGACTAAGCCTATAAAACCACTTGTAAATTGACTATAATTTAAACGTTATTCGATATTATCAAAGTGAGCTTTATGCTGGTAGTGACCAATTATCCCCAAGTACCGATTGCGACAAGTAATGTTGCAACCGATCTTGCGCGCGCGGATAACCAGCAAGCTAAACCGATATTGCCGCCGCAAGAATTGTCTAAAGCGCACCAAGAGCGCGCTTACAATCAGCAAAATGAGCGTTTAACCCGTCATGAGTTGATCGAGCAAAAGCAGCAGCAAAAACAGTCGACTGAACAGCAGTTAACGCAACAACAGTCTCAACAACAAGCGTTAGGGCCAAAAGGCATTTTTCCGCAATTACTGCGTGTTGCCGCTAACAGTAATCCGACAATCCAACGTCGTGACATTCAACAAAAAAATGCCAGTTCAGCTCCAGTTGAAGCAGATAAAAGCGCCAAACAAGATAACAACCGCACTATCCAAAGCTTATTGTTAAATGAGGCTAATAAAGAGCAGTCAGACGCTTTTTACCAGCAACTCGGCGAGCGTGTCGGCAAGTTTTATCAGCAACAAACCACCCCTTCAGATCACAACCAGCTATTTGCGTTAGTGTAAATAAACCACTGTCTATCCGCTAACTAGCCCAGCACTGTTTTATCCTTAAAGTACTTTTATTAACTGTCATTTCATAACTGTCGTTTCATAGCTATCACTTCATGACTATCACTTCATAACTGACCAATTCATAACTGACCAATTCATAACTGTCGTTTCATAACTATCACTTCATAACTGACCAATTCATAACTGTCACTTCATAACTGTCGTTTCATAACTATCACTTCATAACTGACCATTTCATAACTATCACTTCATAACTGGCCACGTCATAGATGACGATGTTTATTGCTGTGTGTTTTCTTATAGTTTGATTAAAAGCTGTTTTTATCAAGACTCCGCTGTTCAAGGATGCCTTCATCAACTAACTGCTTAAGAATATGCAGGGTTTTCTCTCTGAAGCTATCTCTCAATAGCCTTACAGCAGGCGTAATCGACTGTCGGCTTGGGCAAATCAGCCATAGTTCAGTTGGGCTAGGTGTAAAATCAGGCATTACACTCACAAGCTTACCGGACAAAAGATCTGCTGAAACATCAAGGAATGACTTTACCGCCAAGCCCTTGCCAGCCAAACACCACCGCCTTGCCAGTTCACCATCATTACCTGCACGGTTACTGTTCATTTTCACTTTATATTGGTGATTATGGCTATCAGTAAAACACCATTCATCATGCACAATATCGTACAGTTGATATAACAGACCATTATGTTCAGTAAGATCATCAGGGTGTTGAGGTTGACCAAACTTGGCGATGTACTCAGGGCTGGCACACAAAAGTTTCGGCACATTACAGATTTTAAACCCGTATACGTTGGCCTCTGTTGGCGAGCCATAACGCAGTGCCATATCCACAGCATCACGATAGAAGTCAATATTACTGTCACTGATACTGGTGCGAAGATTCACCTGTGGATGACTATCCATAAATTCATCTAGCCAAGGTATCACCAAGTTACGCCCAAAATCAGACGAGAGTGCTATACGTAAATTGCCGTCAATGATATCGAGATCATCTTTAATATTTTGCTTAGCTTGCGCCAGCATAGAGAGGGCTTTCTCACATTGAGGAATATAACGCTCGCCTGCAGTAGAGAGCCTTAAATGCCGTGTAGTACGTACAAACAACTCAACACCTATGGCATTTTCTACCCGTTTAACTGCCGCACTGGCTGTTGCCGTTCGCATATCAAGGTTTTCGGCAGCCGCGGTAATACTGCGAAATTCAGCTACCTTTGAAATCACAATCAAGTCTTCTAATAACATAATTATCAATTTTAATTTGAGAATATATCAAACATTACGCTGTTTAAGATGTTCATGACAAGGACTAATATAGATTCATCAAACGAGCACAGCGCAAATAGCGCCATTTAAATTTCAATATAAGAATAGGATTATTCAACATGACTAGACTCACTATTGTGGCAAACATCATTGCTAAAGCAGACAAAATTGAATTAGTAAAAGCAGAGCTATTAAAACTGATTGAGATCACTCGCGCAGAAGCAGGTTGCATCAATTACGACTTGCATCAAGATAACGAAAATCCAGCTCATTTCATGTTTTATGAAAACTGGGAAACTCGTGAGTTATGGCAAACACATATGGGTAACACGCATTTAGCTGAATATATGAGTGCAACCGAAGGCGCTGTTGAGCAGTTTATTTTAAATGAAATGACTCACATCGCTTAAACTCAGGGCTTTATCTTCTGTTTAAATACGCAGAGCGATCTCCTCATCCACTATAAAGCGCTAAGTCGATACCGAATTAGCGTTTTTATTGCATTAGCCCCACTAAATGATATCTTCCGCCATGACCGTTATTTACTGCAAATATGATGACTTATGGCCTGCACAAGCTAGGTTTTGATTCACAACCCTATAATTATTGAGTATTGATAAGTAATTAATTATATTGGATTAGCTAATCATTCCATTCCCAAACAAAAGAGGCAAAGATGACATCATCAAGATATACCTTTGCTGTGAATATTTGTTTGTTTTTCAGCATCCTGCTCCTAGCAACATCTGCACTAGTCATGCCAGTACTAGCAAAAGATATGGTTATATTAAATCAACCTGACTCTGTCCATGATACCCGCTACGAATATAGCTATAAGCTTATGCAGCTCTCTTTAATTCATACAGAAGATGATTTTGGAGACTGGGAGATAACCACCTCAGATTATCCAATGACATCAGGTAGAGTCTTACCTGAATTAATGACTGGCGAGTTAATCAATGTCATCGCCGAAGCGCCTAAAACACAATGGAGTGAAAAACTTATTGCCATTGATGTGCCATTACGAAAAGGTGTTCAAGGATTTCGCATCTTCATCATCAAACAGCAAAACCAATCACTATTTTCTGACATCAACACATTCGAGCAATTCAAATTGATACCGACAGGATCAGGGATGTTTTGGTCAACACGCTTTGCAATGGAAAAAGCAGGGATGGATGTGGTTATTGGTTCGAGTTACGATGGGCTTTTTCATATGCTTGATAAAGAACGCTTTATCAGTTTCGGTCGCGGAATTAATGAAGCCTATGATGAAGTTGAAACCTATGGCAAAATTTATCCCGATTTAATCGTCGAGCAAAACACCTTATTACATATTCCATTAGTCACACTATTTCATGTATCGCCCGCACACCCTCAATTAGCCAACCGAATAAAAGTAGGTCTACAGCGTATCAAAGATAATGGATTATTTGACGAGGCATTTCACCAAGAGCATTGCCAGTTTTTAGTGAAAAGTCAGCTTAGTCAACGCCAAGTATTTACTATCGATAATGAGTTAATCAGTAAGCAAGACCATAAAGAAATGCTCAAAAATAAAGAAGTCATATCACCAAAAACAAACTTTGATGAAATTTGTCTGACTTACATAGAAGAATAACCATCAAAGCCGTTTCTCATCATACCAACAAGCAATAAAAAAGCCTTAACACAACGAATTATCTCGATGTCATTAAGGCTTTAATGTCACTGTTTAGCTATTTAATAATAGCGAGAACAATATTACTTTTTGAGTTTTGCAAACGCATTAGCAAATGCATCGCCCATTGCCGCATTGGCAGGGGCTTTGTTTTGCTTACCTTGGCCGCCTTTAGCTGACTGACCTTTAGAAGCTGCTTGTTTGCCTTTGCCAGCACTTCCTTTACCTGAAGTCTGTGGCTTATTCGATGATGCTTTAGCTTGTACTGGCTCATCTAAGCGCATACTTAATGCAATGCGGCGACGTTCAGTATCAACTTCCATCACTTTGACTTTAACCACGTCACCCGCTTTAACGATAGTATGCGGATCGCTAACAAACTTATCTGTTAATGATGAAATATGCACTAAACCATCTTGATGCACACCCACATCTACAAAGGCGCCAAAGTTAGTCACGTTAGTGACAACCCCTTCGAGGATCATTTCAAGTTTGAGATCTTTTAACTCTTCAACACCATCTTTAAAGCTGGCAGTTTTAAACTCACCACGAGGATCTCGCCCAGGTTTATCAAGCTCGGCCAAAATATCAGTAATAGTCGGTAAACCAAACTCTTCAGTGACAAACTCTGCTGCATTAAGCTCTGATAGTAATGCCGTATTGCCCATTAACTGCGTAACCGTTTGCTGTTTCGCTTTAGCAATCGATTCCACTAATTTATAGGCTTCTGGGTGAACAGAAGAGCCATCTAATGGATTTTTTGCCTGAGGAATACGTAAGAAACCGGCAGCCTGCTCATAAGCTTTAGGGCCTAAACGCGCGACTTTCAATAATTGCTTACGGGTCTCAAACTGTCCGTTTTCATCACGATAAGTAACGACATTCTTAGCCAAGGTTTTATTTAAACCGGCAACCTGAGCCAGTAATGGCGCTGAAGCCATATTTAAATCGACACCAACACCGTTCACACAGTCTTCGACAACGGCTTCAAGTGAACTAGATAACTGGCTTTGACTCACATCATGCTGATATTGGCCGACACCAATGGATTTTGGTTCAATTTTAACTAATTCCGCTAACGGATCTTGCAAACGACGTGCAATCGATACCGCGCCACGAATCGATACATCCAGATTCGGGAACTCATCGGATGCTAGCTCAGAAGCAGAGTAAACAGAGGCGCCGGCTTCGCTGACCATAATCTTAGTCAGGCTCGGGTGGGTCTCTTTCATAAAGCTAATCACTTCAGCCGCTAATTTGTCAGTTTCACGTGATGCTGTGCCGTTACCAATCGCAATCAACTCAACTTTATGCATTTTAACAAGGTTAGATAAAGTACGGATCGACTTGTCCCAAACGTTTTGCGGCGCATGTGGGAAAATAGTGGTGTGAGTAACAAATTTACCTGTGTTATCCACAATCGCGACTTTAACACCAGTACGTAACCCAGGATCTAAGCCCATTGTGGCTTTAGCACCCGCTGGCGCCGCCATTAATAAATCACCTAGATTACGAGCAAAAACATTAATCGCTTCAGCTTCTGCACGTTCGCGCATCGCACTGATGAACTCAGTTTCCATTTGTAGGGCAATTTTTACCCGCCAAGTTGCAGTGACCACTGTTTTTAGCCATTGATCAACGTCAGAGTCAGACAGTTTTAAATTGAAATGCTCAGCAATAATCACCACGCAATAGCTGCTTTGCGCCACTTCTGCTTTGGGATCTGCATTCATCGACAGGCTCAACACGCCTTCGTTGCGACCACGAAGCATGGCTAAAGCGCGGTGAGATGGGACTTTAGTGATGGTTTCAGTATGCTCAAAGTAATCACGAAACTTCGCACCTTCCTTTTCTTTACCCTTAACCATTCGGCTTTCAAGCACAGCTTGCTGACGCAAATGCTGACGTACTTTCTGTAATAAATCCGCATCTTCAGCAAAACGTTCCATTAGAATAAAGCGCGCACCATCGAGCACTGCTTTGTTATCAGCAAAGCCGGCTTCTGGATTGATAAATTCAGCTGCTTTCGCATCAAGGTTAGTTTGGCGATGAGCTAATAAAAAATCAGCAAGTGGCAATAAGCCTGCTTCAATAGCAATCTGACCTTTAGTGCGACGCTTAGGCTTATAAGGAAGGTATAAATCTTCAAGACGAGTTTTGCTATCAGCAGTATTTATCGCCTGCTTTAATTCTGGCGTTAATTTTCCTTGGGTATCAATGCTTGAAAGGATAACTTGCCTTCTTTCTGCTAGTTCACGTAAATAACCTAAACGGCTATCTAAGGTACGTAACTGGGCATCATCTAAACCACCCGTTGCCTCTTTACGGTAACGAGCAACAAAAGGAACGGTAGAACCATCATCAAGTAACGCGATAGTCGCTGAGACTTGTTGCTCACGAACATTCAGTTCTTGAGCGATAATTTGAGCAATACTAAGCATAAAGGGTCTTATTCGGCGTTGAATAACAAATATCGCCCAAAGATAGCATAATCAGCTAAAAACGTTTATTGAGATTACGATTTTTTCACGGTTTTAGTGCTTCACAAAACACAATTTGCTTTTCAAATAACGAGGTTTGGATTCAGAAATGAATCTAGATACTGTGACAAGGCTCAGCAAAACACCTCTAAAGTGATAGAGGAAGCAACTTAATTAATGGCTAATGTGACTTACTTCTAATTAACAATAAATCCAATTAATAATCATTCGCAAACGTAACAATTGATACATTTATTTAATCTTACCTTTTCATAGTTTAAGTTTAAATAATATTTTGACGTTTGACATATTCTGTAGGACAACAACCAACAGTGTTAGAAAATTGACGACTAAATACTGAAAGATTATTAAAACCACACTCATAAGCGGTCACTTTTATATTGCCATTATTTTTATTTAAAATATAAATAATAGCATTCGCTTTGGTTTTTTTAATTATGTCTTTTACGCAAAAACCTTCAATTTTAACTTCTCGCTGTAAACTCCTAGACGACATACCAAGCATATTTGCTAATGCTACCAAGCTTAAATCTGCAGGTGAAATACTATTAGCTGCCGCATTAACACGTTCTAAATTAGAGATTTTTCGCGGTATTAATGCGTTGACAAGCACCTTATCTCGTTCATCTTTTTTAACGAAAACAGAAAAGGACTGGCAGTTAAACTTGACGTTTTCCAGTAGATCGACATTATAGCCATAGAAAGAACGACCGAAAGGTAACTCTATGATTACATCGGATTTATTTGATTCACTAAATTTTAAAACATACATCATAGATGCATATATAAAGAGATCGTCGTACTTCGAAGCTAATGATTGCTGTGAACGTTTTGCAATCAAACCAACAGAATCGGCTGTCTCTGTGTTGGTCCAATTAAGATCTGACACTTGATTGTAGAACTGGGTAAACGCAATCAGTTTACTGGCATTGCTCACATTACTAGACAGGTCGATTCGAGTGAATTCTTCGATGCGTTGATTGAAAAACTGGACGAAGTCGACAAAGAAAAAAGGATTATTAGTATTCTTTTCAATAAAATTTAATAAGTTAGTTATGGTATTAAAACTTATTAATTCTTCATCAGACAAATATTTAAAATGTGCATATTCAGCCGGTAACGGAAAGTTAATTCTTTCACAATACTCACATACTATTTTTGTATGAATTGCCGGTCTGCATTTATATTTAATCATAAGGGGAACTTTTTATTTATACCAATGTCATTGCAGAAAGTATTTTAATTTTTTTTGTTACCCCTGATATAGATCCTGATCACAAATGTCGCTTTATGATAAACGCAATTCTTAGATTTGAAATTTACAATTCTTTAAAATACCCCTTATTGATTAGTCCATTTTTATAAATTCGATTTAATAAGGTCAGGTGACATGATGAACTGGTGTCGAAACATCCTAGCTTCTATCAGTGTAATCCTTTATTTGTGCTCATTTAATGCCGCAGCAGCGCCATGGGATGACATGACAGGTGAACAAGTTTCTCAAAAATTAGTGGAGAAGTTTGCTGAAGGTAAGTATTCCCCTAAAGGAGCAGACAGCTGCTTAATGTGTCACCAACGCACTGAAGGCGTTACTGACATTTTCAAAGGCGCACATGGCGACTTAACCAGCAAGGACTCTCCAATGGCGGGTCTTCAATGTGAGGCCTGTCATGGTCCACAAGGCAACCACAACCGTGGTGGTAAAGAGCCAATGATCCAGTTTGGTAAAGACAGCAAACTTGATGCACCGACCCAAAACACCGTTTGCCAAGGTTGCCATAACGACCCAGAACAAATGGCTTGGCATAGCAGCACTCATAATCTCGAAGAGATTGCTTGTGCAGATTGCCACGTAGTGCATGCCGCTAAAGATCCTGCATTAGACGAACTTACCGTTAATGATACTTGTACTAGCTGTCACACCCGTGAAAAAGCCGACATGAACAAACGCTCAGCTCACCCAATGAAATGGGATCAAATGACCTGTATCGATTGTCACTCGCCACATGGCTCAATGTCAGAAAGTGCACTCAATAAACCGACTGTTAATGACACCTGTTACAGCTGTCACGCTGAAAAACGCGGCCCAATGTTATGGGAGCACGCACCGGTCACTGAAAACTGTGTCACTTGTCATAACCCACATGGCAGCGTTAACGAAGGCATGCTCAACAACCGTGCACCGCAACTATGTCAACAATGTCACGCTGATGACGGTCACGCGAGTCGCGTTGTTTTACAACCTGGAATGGATGCCTTTGGCGGCGGAAAAAGCTGTTTGAACTGCCACAGCCAAATCCATGGTTCTAACCACCCAGCTGGCAGCTTGCTGCAGCGTTAATTAGGAGCCATATCATGAATTTTAAATTGAATGTAATTACCGCTTCTTTATTGTTAGCTTCTGCGCCAACCATGGCCGCTAACTTTGCAGTTGGTAATGCCAATACTGAAAACCTAAACCAAGAAAAGTATGAGTGTAAGCGTTGTACTAATACTTCAGGTTACAGCGGCAACATCGATATTTCAGCTGGATACATCGATAGCGATGATGTCCATGCTGCTAATGCATTAGGTACCGATCAAGATGGCTTTGTCACTGCCCTTAGTGGCGATGTTGAATACCAAGATGAAAATGGCTACCAAGCCAGTATTCAAGCCCATCAATTAGGTTTTGAAAACAGCACAGCGAACATCAGTGTGGGTCAAAAAGGCTTATTTAATGTCGATGCCGATTATTCACTGATTACCACTTACAAATCAGGTGATGCGCAAAGTAATCTTTATTACGATGACGGCATGATGTTGCCTGGCGACACTTACGTATTTGAGTTATCTCAACAACGTGAAAAAGTCGGTATTGGTGCGGATTTTAATCAAGACTTTTATCAAGGGTATGTGCGTTTCGACCGTGAAGATAAAACCGGTTACAAGAGCAGCAGCTTAGTCAGCCCAAGCCCAGTTAACTTTGGTCAGCGTGTTGATTCCACCACGGACTCGTTTACTGCTGGCGCAGCGTTAACCGGGCAAAACTGGTTAACGGAATTAAGCTACTTTGGCAGTCAGTACAAAAATAATACTGAAAACCTCAGCTTACCTACTGACTACGATGTCTACTCAGCCACACCGGATAATGAAGCACACCAAGTGTCGTTATCAGGCCAGTACCAACTAGACCGCACTATTATGTCTGGTCGCTTTATTGTTGGTCGTATGATCCAAGATGACGATTTAATTCAAGTTGCAGGTAACCCAATTCAAAACTGGGACGGTGAAGTCGATACGACTGATGCCAATATCCGTATTACTTCAATGCTAAGCAACCGTTTACGCGTTGGCGGTAGTTACGACTACAGCAACCGTGAAAACAACAGCTCGGTATTTGAATTCCAGCAATACAACTTCGATAGCGTCAGCGGCACCTTTAAAGAAAATGTCGCCACAGATGTTGAGCGTTCAACGTTCAAGGTCAATGCCAGTTACCGCATCGCCAGTGGCTACCGCCTACAAGCCGGTTACGACCGCAAAGATATCGAACGCACCTACAGCGACCGTGAAGAAACTAATGAAGATAGCTTATGGGCAAAATTGTCTATCCGCGCCATTGATAACTTCACCATTGATATGAAAGCAGGTCACAGCAATCGTGGCGGCTCTGAATATCAAGCCACTGAATTAACCTCGAGTGAAGACAATTCACTGATGCGCAAATACTACCTTGCGGACAGAGAGCGTAACGAAGTTGAACTGCGCGTGAGTCACACGCCGCTTGATTGGTTAAGCATCGATTTTACTGGTCGTTATGCAAAAGATAACTATGACGACACAGTGATCGGATTAACTGAATCAGAAGATTACAGCTACGACATTAACGTCAATATGCAACTGACTAAGCAGTTCTCTGCTTACGGTTTTGCAGGCCAACAATGGATTAATTCAGCCCAGGCAGGGAGTCAAAACTACAGCGACCCTGACTGGTACGCCGACATTGAAGATGAGTTTATCAACTTAGGTGCAGGCGTAAGTTACGGCGGCTTAATGGAAGATAAGCTGACTTTAGGCGCTGATTACCTGTTCAGTAATTCAAGCAGTGACACTTATGTTACCGCTGATGGTACTAACCCATACGGCGATTACTACTCCTATAACCATAGCGCGAGTCTTTACGCTAACTATGCCTTGAGTGATGACATGGCATTGAAACTGACTTATCGCTACGAACGTTATTACGACACTGATGACGCTCAAATGACCACTGATCAAGTGCCAGGCATGGTTACCCTGGGCGAGCTTAATCACAATTATAACGCCCATCAGATCATGCTGAATTTCAGCTATGTGCTGTAGTCGTTGAACGAACGCACTGAATAAATTTTAGTAAGAGGATTTAATAATGGAACGCAGAAGTTTCTTAAAAATGAGTGCTGCTTTAGGTTGTGCTGCCACCGTTACTGGTTGTAATTCCAGCTCAAAAGATGCTGAGCCAGTACCACCGCAACCACCAGTTGATGAAGCATTAACTTGGTCGGCATGTCTAGTAAACTGTGGCTCAAACTGCCCAGTTAAAGTTTACAGCCGCGACGGGATGATTACCCGCGTTGAAACTCACCATGATGTACAAGATGAGTACGGTATGCACCAAGTTCGTGCTTGTGCACGTGGTCGTTCATTACGTCAACGCACTTATGCATTTGACCGTTTAAAATCACCAATGAAACGTGTTGGTGAGCGCGGCGAAGGTAAGTTTGTGCCAATTACATGGGAAGAAGCAGCGAGCACTATCGGTGGCAAACTGACTTCTGTTATTGCTGAACACGGTAATAAGGCGATTTTCAGAAGCTACGGCTCTGGCGCATATTATGGTTTCGCATCAAATGGTTGTTTCAACCGTTTATTCAACTTAGTTGGCGGTTGCTTACAATACTTCGGTAACTACTCTTGGGCGCAACAAACTGAAGCGGCTAAACACACCTTTGGTACTGGTAGCACATCAGGCTCTGCCACTGTAACGCTTGAAAGCAGTGACTTTTTATTAGGTTTTGCTTACAACCCAAGTGAAATCCGTCAATCAGGCTCAGGTGAAGGTTACGATTACTTACAGGCTCTGCAACGTGCAAACGGCCTTAAAGTCACGATGATCGACCCACGTTACACTGACTCAATGACAGGTAAAGAATCATCTTGGTTACCAATCCGTCCAGGTACTGATGCTGCATTAGCAGAAGCTATTGCTTACTTGATGATCAGTTCAGGTTGGGTTGACGCAAACTCTATCGACTTCATCAATAAGAACAGTGTCGGTTATGACGCGGCTTCAATCGAAGCACAAAAAGCAGAATTTGCAGCCAGTGGCGATGCGAAAAAAGTTGAATACGCTGCAGCAATGGACAGTGCAGAGAACTACTACGACTACATCATGGCGCAAGGCAAGTTTGCTGACCGTGAAGCGCGTACGCCTGAATGGGCTGCGAAAATCACTGGTATTTCTGAAGCCAACATCAAGCAAGTTGCAGACGATTTAATGGCTTCTCAAAAGCCTTACATCATTGCTGGCGCGGGTGTTAACCGTCAAGCAAACGGTGAACAAACCGTTCGTGCTATCTACATGCTAGGTGTATTAGCAGGTAAATTAGGTCGTGAAGGTTCATCAAACGGTGAACTACCAAACATGACTAACATGTACCGTGCTTCTATCCCTACAGGCACTAACCCAGTGAAAGAAAAAATCTCTTTCTTCACTTGGTCAGAAGCGATTCACAATGGTGAAACCATGACTGCCCGTACTCACGGTATTACGGGTACTGACGACTTAGATACGCCACTTGGCACTAATATCAAAGTGATCATCTCAGCTTCTGATAGCTCGCTATTGAACCAACACGCTGACATTAACGGTACTGCAGAAATCTTAAAAGATGAAAGCGGCGTTGAGCTTATCGTTTCTTGTGATTGCTGGATGACCCCAGGCGCTAAATTTGCCGACATCATCATTCCAGATACTTCTTGGTTAGAATCAAATGACTTAGTTGATGACTCTTATGCTTCTGGCGCAATGGGTTACATCACAGCAATGAAAGCCGCTGTAGACCCAATTTGGGACTGTAAGTCAATGTACCAAGTATCAGCAATGATCGCTGATGCAATGGGTGTTGGTGCTGAGTTTACTGAAGGTAAAACAGAAGATGAGTGGTTAGAAGAGCTTTACCAACAAACTCGTTCAAACAGCAAAAACTTAGGTGTGACTCCTGCGTTCCCATCAACTTACAAAGAAGCACAAGAAATTGGTTTCTTCCGCAAGAACATGGAAAACCGCAACGTGGCGCTACAAGGTTTTGTGAATGGCGGTGAAGCACTAGCAACACCTTCAGGAAAAATTGAAATCCACTCTGCAGAGCTTGCATGGCGCTCAGCAAACTGGGAACAAAACAAAGTTAAAGGCGACACCATTACTGCAATCCCACAATACACAGTAACGTGGGACAGCTATGAAGATGAAGACACCAAAGATGATTACCCACTGCAATTAGCGGGTTACCACACTAAGGGCCGTACTCACTCTAGCTACCACAACGTACCTTGGTTACGTGAAGCGGTTGAAGATGCAGTATGGATGAACGCGATTGATGCTCAACAGTACGGCGTAGCCTCTGGTGACACTGTCGAAATGTATAACGAACGTGGTTCTATTGAAGTGGTTGTACGCATCACACCTCGCGTACTTCCTGGTGTCGTTGCTTTAGGTCAAGGCGCTTGGTTCAAACCTGATCCAAATGGTCGCACTGGCTCTTCTGGCAAAGTCGTGGACATTGGCGGCGCGATTAACTCGCTAACCCGTTACATGCCTAGCCCAGTGGCTAAAGGTAATCCACAACACACTAACCGTGTTCAACTTCGTAAAGTTTTATAAGGGAGCGCTACCATGAGCGATGCTATCCAATATTGTTTCTATGTCGATACGACAAAATGTACTGGCTGTAAAGCCTGCCATATCTCTTGTAAAGACAGACAAGGCGAAGAGATTCGCAATGCAACTAAGCCAGTTGAAAACGGCGTACCTAGTTTAAATGGTGTTAACTGGCGCCGCGTATATGAATACGGTGGCGGATCTTGGAATGTCGATCCAGCAACTGGTACTTTTGAGCAAGACGTATTTGCTTACTACATGTCTATTGGCTGTAACCACTGTAGCGAGCCAGTTTGTGTTAAGGCTTGTCCAACAGGTGCAATGCACAAACGTCGTGAAGACGGTTTAGTGCATGTGGCTGAAGACTTATGTATTGCCTGTGAAAGCTGTTCACGTGCATGTCCATATGACGCGCCGCAATTAGATCAAGAACGTAAAGTGATGACCAAGTGTGACGGTTGTTATGACAGACTAGCTGAAGGGCGTAAGCCTATCTGTGTTGAATCTTGCCCAATGCGTGCAATGGATTTTGATACAGTAGAAAACATTCAAGCTAAATATGGCGCTGGTGATGGGCATATTGCACCATTACCAGATCCATCAATCACTACACCTAACTTGATCATTAAAGCAAACCGCAATGGTCAACCAGCAGGTGCTGGTGCAGGTAAAATCTTGAACCCTAACGAAGTATAATCAGATCTGGCGGTGGTGCTTCATCACTGCCCTTTTTGAGGAAAAGTTAAATGAGTATTGAACAGTCAGTTGAACAGTTAAGTGAATACCAAGCAATCGCACGTATTTTACATAACCTATTTTGTCATTATCCAGATGCTGAATTAATTCACAGCATGGTAGAAAATGACGTCGCTGCAACTTGGCCTACATTTGCCAACCGTAGCGATAATCAACAAGGACGTGACGCTCTAACAACCTATCTGAATCATTGGAATGAAGCCGAACAGTTACTTGATTTAAAAGTCGACTACGGCCAGCTTTTCTTTGGTCCTGGTGAACCTAAAGCTATTCCACAGGGTTCTGCGTATTTAGGTGAAGATCAAGTGCATTTCGATGCATCAACCATTGCACTCATTGATTTTTATAAGCAATACGGGGTTAACTTCGACCTAACAATGCCACAGCCAGTGGATCATATCGGTTTGTTCTTTAGTGTACTGGATTCAAGCTTTGCTACCTTGCAAGAGGCGGCGACTAACCCAGATTCTGACACTGATGCACAGCAGCTAACACAGTTTATCCAAGTGCTATTGCAACAACATATGTTGCCATGGGCAGGACGCTGTTTAGAGCTGGCCAAAATCAATGCTGAGACCGACTTTTATGTAGGTATCTCGCTATTGGCTAATGACTATTTAGCGGAACTAGCCGAAGCATTTAAAATATTACCTATGCCAAGAAAGTTATTTAGGTAGCTGTTTAACCTGGTTTTATACTCGATATATGTTGTTTTCGTAGGAGCTTGTTATGTCAGTCATTCACGCAATGGGCGAGCAATGGGATAAGGCCGAATGGTCGCATCAATTGGTCGCGTTTTGGCAACAAGACACCTACGTAAACAGCCTTTTAGTCGGGGCAACCAACGCTACTACAATTGCCAACTTAGTCGCCGCTTTAATTGATGAGTCCCGCAGGCAAGTCTGTATTGAGTCAGAGTTTGCTAATGCTGATGTTTTTAGCGCCCTATTCGATTGCTTTTTACTCCTCTTCGTCAAAGAAATAAACAGCAATGATCTCAGCCAAGCCGAAGCGTTAATTGTGCAAATCACTGAGCATTATGCCAAACAGTGTTTGAAGCAAGCCGATACTCAGGCTAACGCAAGTAATCAAAGCATTGATGCCAGACACGCTGTTATCTGTAATCAGAGCCAAAAGGTTATCACTGCGATGAGTCAGTTATCGCAATTACGTCATCAACGTCGCAGTCAAAGCCGAAATATGGGTAACTAGCCCCATACTTATCAAAAAGCGCTATCGACAACCGCACTCCTTTTAGGTAATTTCACTCAATCAGATATATCAGCATCATTGAGTAGCAAACCAAGTGAAGACCAATCTCATCACCCCGGAAGGGATGACCAAACTAAAAACTGAATTGAACTATCTATGGCGAGAATACCGTCCTGAGATCACCAAAAAAGTGGCTTGGGCAGCTAGCCTTGGTGACCGTAGCGAAAATGCTGACTACAAAGAAAACAAACGTTTATTGCGCCAAATCGATGGTCGAGTCCGTTTTTTGCGCAAACGTATCGAAAGTTTAAAAGTCGTTGAGTATGCCCCAGAACAAGAAGGAAAAATCTTCTTTGGCGCTTGGGTCGAAATTGAAAATGATGCCGGTGATATTTTACAATTTCGCATTGTTGGTCCTGATGAGATTTACGGCGATGCTAAAGGCTATATTTCTATTGATTCACCCATGGCCCGTGCATTACTCAAAAAAGAAGTCGATGACGATGCCGTTGTCCCTACCCCCAATGGCCCCCAAGATTGGTATATCAACAAGATTTCTTATACTAACTTAGAGGTATAATAAACCTGACACCTGCCCAAAAACAGTGCATTACTCATACATACGTCAACTTTATGGCGAATTATTCTACAATTTCTTGCCCTATGATGTTTCTTTACTAAACTTGAGATCCGGTTTTTATTTACCCTGTATCGAGTAAATAACATAAAAAAGGAACTTTTATGTGTAGTAGGGTTTTCTGGATGATGTTAGTTGGTGTGACGCTTCTGATGCTGATAAGTTTCAAGGCACAACCGAGTAACCACCTACCTGAATACATCATAGGCAACTGGCTTAGCCAGCAAGCTGGGCATATTGAACTACTGCAAATAAATGAAGATCAAAGTTACCTGCAAATTGGGCTGGACTTAAATGAGCCGAGTAATAGTTTCGCTGAATGGGGCAGTTTTGCGTTATCTAATACCACCGCTTTCGTGGATATGCCAATATCCATTTCCTTCAACCCCACCTTTAGCAATAACCCATCCAAAGGGTTTATCACCTTACTTACTAAGCACAATCACAGTCATGTTTACCTCAATAATGACGCATCAAGATTGCAGTTGAATATGGATAAACAAGCCGACAATTCCATCGACAATATTGTTGAATACGAACAACTGCGCTCGCGAGACATTGAAGGTTACTGGTATAACCAAGAATATGATGACTTGTATGCCGTATTGATGCTCGATAATGGCTTATATGTACAGTTACAAATTAACTTTGACCATGATGACGAACTCACGGGAATGGAATGGGGTCAATATCAGCATCAATCAGATTCTGAAGAAGTTTATTTTCAGGCTCAATATGATGACAACAACCAAACAGGCTTTAGTCGCTACGGTGAAATTGCATCGGCAGCTTTTAATGTCAAACTTCATGATGATCAGCTCATCTTCCTCCTCGATAACAACGAAGATGGCGTGATTGATACTTTTTCGCGATTAATGCGAAAAAACTGATTTAGTTACAATTTCTAATATTCCAATCAATATCATTAAATTCAATTAATTTCATAGACTTAATCTAATAACTTCGTCATATTATCCCTGCACAATCATAAACTACTATTACACCTCTTGTTTGCACTCTAATAAAGTCGCTATATTTAGCTTACTAACTGTATTTAGCGCCGAAATTTAGACAAAAGGATATTTCATGGGCCAGGAAACATCTAAAATTCTCGTTGTCGATGATGACATGCGACTCAGATCATTATTAGAACGCTATTTACTTGAACAAGGTTATCAAGTGCGCAGCGCAGCTAATGCTGAACAAATGGATCGCTTATTAGAGCGCGAAAACTTTCATTTATTGGTTTTAGACTTAATGCTGCCGGGTGAGGATGGTTTATCAATCTGCCGTCGCTTACGTCAACAAGAAAACCCAATCCCAATTGTCATGCTCACCGCCAAAGGCGACGAAGTTGACCGTATTATTGGCTTAGAACTTGGCGCCGATGATTATTTGCCAAAACCGTTTAATCCACGTGAATTACTCGCGCGCATTAAAGCTGTGATGCGTCGTCAAACAGCAGAAGTGCCTGGAGCACCAGCGCAACAAGAAGAAGTGATTAGTTTTGGTGACTTTTCATTGAACCTTGCAACCCGCGAAATGTTCCATGAAGAAAAAAGTATCGCTCTCACCTCGGGTGAATTTGCCGTGCTTAAAGTATTGGTATCTCACCCAAGAGAGCCATTATCGCGCGATAAGCTCATGAACCTTGCCCGTGGTCGTGACTACTCAGCACTAGAGCGTTCTATTGACGTACAAGTGTCTCGCTTACGCCGATTAATCGAAGTTGATGCCGCTAACCCACGCTATATCCAAACGGTTTGGGGTTTAGGTTATGTGTTCGTGCCTGACGGCACTGCTCGGGGTTAATTTCTATCAGCCAGTCACAAACCATTAGCCAGCCAAAAGCAATCAAACTGAAATGGTGGCAGCGTTTTCTGCCACGTAATTCTTTCAGCCAAACCGTATTGCTTATTGGTAGTTTGCTACTGATTAATCAACTGGTTTCTTACCTCTCTGTAACGGTTTATTTTATTAAACCCAGTTATGAACAAATCAACCAACTCATCGCACGACAAATAAACTTATTGTTTATTGATGGTGTTGTCATCACCCGTGAAAACCTCACCGTTGTTGATGCCCTCAATGCAAAAGTGCGCGATGATGAGATGAAAGTTTACAATCAGCAAAACGCCATTGCAGCGGGGCTCGAATCGGCCACCTATTATGGTTTTTTATCCGAACAAATGTCTGAGTACCTTGGCGGCGAAGCGGAAGTGCGCTTTTCTCAAGGTAAACAACTGCAAGTGTGGATCAGACCGCCACAAGCACCGACTCTGTGGATAAAAGTACCGCTGACAGGGTTAAACGAAAATGATTTATCACCACTAACATTGTATTTATTGGTAATTGGTGCGCTCAGTGTCGCTGGTGGATGGTGGTTTGCACGCAGGCTCAATAGGCCGCTTAAGCGTTTACAACGCGCTGCTTTCTCTGTATCTAAAGGCGAATTCCCAGAGCCATTACCCTTAAGTGGATCATCTGAAATCGTCGAGGTAACTCACGCTTTTAATCAAATGTCTCACAGTATGAAGCAACTTGAGCAAGATCGAGCGTTACTGATGGCTGGCATATCCCACGACCTACGTACGCCACTGACACGTATTCGCTTAGCCTCTGAAATGATGGTGGATGAAGATCAATACCTTAAAGATGGCATAGTCACCGATATTGAAGATATGGATGACATCATTAACCAGTTTATTGCTTATGTGCGTCACGACCAAGAAAGTGCCAGAGAGCTTAATGATATCAACCGCTTGATCCAGGAAATCAACCAACAGGAAATGCACCGAGAAGGCAACATTGAACTCAATTTACAAGATTGTCCATTGGTGCCTTTTCAAAGCGTGGCGATTAAACGAGTATTAAGTAATTTAGTAGAAAATGGCTTTCGCTACGGTAACGGCTTGATAAAAATCAGTTCGTATCAAACCGCTAAAGGTGTCAGTTTTATTATCGAAGATAACGGCCCTGGCATTAATGAAGCAGAGATTGAAAAGCTGTTTCAACCATTCACCCAAGGTGACAGTGCCCGAGGTTCAGTAGGTTCAGGTCTTGGCTTAGCCATTGTGAAACGAATTATCGACCGTCACCACGGCAAGATTGAACTTAAAAACCGACCTGAAGGCGGCCTTAGAGCGCAAGTATGGTTGCCAATAGAAAACCAGTAAGTGGCTCTTAGCTAACCCTGTTTTAAGTCAATTTCATTCAACAAAAAAGCGACTCGATGAGTCGCTTTTTGCTATATAAAAATCGGTTTAATACAGATTATAAATCTGCGTGAGGGCCAAAGACTTCGTAATGTAATTGCGACTCTGGCACATTTAACCCAAGTAATTGCTGCTTGATGGCTTTCATAAAACCGATAGGGCCACAGAAGTAATACTCTGCATTTGGCACAATACTTTCGGCGATGTTATTAAGCTCTACAGTCCCTTCAAAATCAAAATCTTCGGCAGGTAAATCTGTCGCTAAAGGCTGGCGATACCAAACGTAGCTTTCTAAGTTGGTATTCACATCTCGTTTGGCTTTAATTGCTTGTTTAAAGCTGTGCTGTGCGCCATCTTCACAGGCATGAACCCAAGTGATATTCGCTGTATGTGATTGCGATAATAGCTGGTTCAACATGCTCTTCATTGGCGTAAGGCCGACACCAGCCGACAACAACACTACAGGCGTTTCAGCAGCGGTATTCAGCACAAAATCACCCGCAGGTGCAACCACATCGATGATATCTCCGACTTGGTAATGCTCATGCAGTAAGTTAGAAACTTTACCGCCCTGTTCACGCTTAACACTAATGCGGTACGTACTGCCATTAGGTGCATCTGATAATGAATACTGACGAATTTCAGTAAACTCAAGCTGTTCATGCTCAAGCGACACACTTAAGTATTGCCCTGGAGTGAATTCGACGACTGGCTGACCGTCTTCAGGTGCTAACAGGAATGAAGTGATAACTGAAGACTCTGCTGTTTTTGCTTTAACCACAAAGCGGCGTGTGCCTTCCCAGCCGCCAGTTTTAGCCGCTGTTTGTTGATAAAGCTGTGCTTCGCGGTTGATAAAGATGTCCGCTAAAAAGCCATATGCATTACCCCAAGCGGTCAGCACTTCTTCAGTCACGGCATCGCCGCCGAGTTCTTTAAGTGTCGCTAAAAGGTGACCACCAACAATGGCGTACTGCTCTGGCTTGATTAAGAAACCTGTGTGTTTATGGGCAATGCGCTCAACTGCGGCGCCCAGTGCTTCTAGGTTATCAATATTTTTTGCGTAAGCGGCAACGGCATTAAACAAGGCAACAGGTTGGCCACCAGTATGTTGATGGGCCAAGTTAAATACATCTTTTAACTCAGGATTATGTTCAAACATACGTTGATAAAAATGCGTAGTCAGTGCAGGACCTGCCGCTTCTAATAATGGAATAGTGCTCTTAACAACGTCTTTAGTATGCTGATCTAACATAAACAACCTCTAATATGTATTTAAAATGCATGTTTTAACAAGATAATAAACATGCATTTGATTTAGATCAATATATTTTAGATTAATTTCATTTTATCTAGCGCTCATTTAACAATTGTTCTCATACATTCGGTCGTTCATAAGCAAGTAACACCTTATATCCACTAAGAGATAGAGCAATGACTCTATTTAGGTGTTAACCCCTATTTCATTGCAATCATCTTAGTCTTTTTTACATTTAACCATATAAAAAACAAGGATTTAATTACGCACCAAGATACAAGTTGATACACAAAATGTAATCTTACTGTCATATTTAATTCATAAAATCCTCAATACTTAATCTCCAAAAAGCTAACATTTCAATGAAGATTTCCACTCTTTCCTTAACAGCTTCGGCAATATTGTTGCTACTGGCAGGACTTTTAGCGGCCACAGTCCTTTGGAGTACAGACAAACGTCAGCAAGTCGAATTACAAGCAAATACTCTGCAACAGATACAACACACTTTTTTGCTCAAGGTTCGCCCCAATATCAATGCTTATTTGCAATCGGGAGACAGTGAAATTCTTAGCCAAGCAAGGCAAGAACTCACCGAAATCTCCCATCAGATCGGCCAAATTGACTTAGCTTCAGCAACAGCAGCCACCACCTCTATACAGCAATTTTTAGCTGAATTTGTCGCAAATTTGAATAACCGCTACCTTGCGGCAGGAAAACTAGCAGGTAACCCAAGGCAGTTACTGGCTTATTCAGAGTCTGAAATGCTTGATAATAATATGCGCCTCGCCGCTTACGCCGAAAAAGGCTTGGCAGTGGATGCTGATTTAGCCCAATCATATTTACAATTAACCCGTGAGCTACCACCATTGGTGTTTCAGTTATCACAACTCACTGAAGGCTATTTAATAGGTAAAGACAGTCGCTTAGAAGCTAGCCTACAACGTAATATACAAGCGCTAAATCAATGGCATGAGCAATTAACAAAACTCTCTCTAATTGGAATTTTTGAACAAGAAGAAGTCGATGAATTTGCCTTAGGTGCAGATGAGCCTGAGCAGTTTGAAATAGGTGAATCTTATCGCGATGAATTACTCAGTTTAAGCCTGCGCTATGACAAAGAAGTGGCCAATACCCATAACTTACTCGCCGATAATCTTTTGGTGCAATCACAATTGTCTGCCGACACTGATCAAGTGGAGCAACAGTTGCTGCGTCTAGGAAAAGTGCACGCTGAATATGATCATGATTTAAAAAAGCAGCTACAAACCATTTTATATTCAATGGTGATTATCATTGGTTTATTTGCCTTTGGTTATTTATGGCTGCAGCAACGCCGAGTTGTACAACCGCTAAAACGCTTAAATGCGGCCTTTATGAAACTAAGTGAGTCCAATCAGCGTGAGCAACTTCAAATTAATAGCCGTTGTGAAACAGGCCAAATAGCAAGTCACTTCAACCAACTATTAAACCGATTTGAGCAAGAAGACGAAAGTCAGCGTCAACAAGTGTCTAAAGTATCGCACTCATTAAGCTCATTAATTGACAGGATCAAGCAAATCTCGACCACCACAGAACAAACTCAAGAAGTGGTCAATGTCGCGCAAACACAAACCAGCCATTTACGAGAACTAGCCAGTGAAGTAGAACAAAACTCATCCATTGTTGAGCAAAAAGCCACTGCCACCATGGAACATATGCAGGCAAGCCAAACCCAAGCAGAAGCCGTATTAGAAGCGACTGAAACATCGCAACACGCAGTGACCAATTGTTATGAATCACTGACCAACTTATCGACTTCTGTCACGGATGTATCAAAAATTATTGATGTGATTGGCAACATCGCCGAGCAAACGAATCTACTGGCCTTGAATGCAGCTATTGAAGCTGCCCGCGCAGGCGAACAAGGCCGCGGCTTTGCCGTTGTTGCTGATGAAGTGCGTAACTTATCTCACCGCACTCAAATATCCCTTAAAGATATTATGAATATTTTAGAACAACTTACGGTATCTAATAAGGCATTAACCCAAAGCGTACAAGGCATTGGTGATGCGACCGAAAGCCAACAATTACGCGCAACTCACTTGTTAGATGTTGCCAAAACGGTACAAGCCCAAGCCAGCGAAATGGTCGGCACCGCAAAACAAGGCTCTGACTTTGCTAACCAACAAGTCAATTATTTAGATGAATTTGTCACCGCAATGGAAAGCCTCAATACCCATGCACAAAGTGCATCAGATCAAAGCCAAGCTATCGCCACTGAAGTCGCAGAGAGTGTCAGTACCATTGAGCAAAGCTTAGGAATTGAAACAGAAGTCGTTGTGGCTGCAACGGCAAGAAGAAGTGTGTTTTAGTGATGTGAATTATTCATTATTTAATGCATTTTAAATAAGACATAAAGTCGTGGCGCTTCCCTTCACCTCGAAAGCTAGCCGAATCTTAATTGCAGGATGCACTAAATGCCTCGAAGCACATGGATGTGCGAGAAAGGCCATGTTTGGACTTACGTATTCTGTTCATAAAGAGTCTGCAACTTCATATGAACTGTCGGGCTCAATGGTCTCCGTGAGAAGTGCCCGAGACGATTAAGTGAATTAGCGTGAGGTTGGCATGGATGCCAACATAGCCTCAGTTAAGCCATGGATGGCGCATCTGAAGCGTTAGCTAATTCACTTTTATCGTCGAGGAAACAGCACTTATTCGGAGCGGATGGGAGATCCAAGAGGGAGTAGCCGTTCACTCCCTTTTGGCCAGTGCAGGGTGGAACCCTGCGATTGTATCTTTAAATAATCGACATGAAATCAACAGTATAAAAGTGAGTCAAACTAGCACCATTTATAACGTTGCTAATATCGCTTCTGCTGTACTCACTTCAAACGACTTTGGTGCTTCTACATTCAAAGTGGTCACCACACCGTTATCTACAACCATGGCATAGCGTTGTGAACGTACGCCGCCAAATCCTGCGGTATCCATGTCTAAGCCTAATGCTTTGGTAAAGCTTGCATCGCCATCAGCTAGCATGGTGAGTTCAGATGCATTTTGTGCTGCGCCCCATGCTTTCATGACAAAAGCATCATTAACTGAAACACAGGCAATTAAATCCACGCCTTTGGCTTTAAGTTGGTCAGCGAATACTACAAAGCCCGGTAAATGCGCTTCTGAACAAGTTGGTGTAAACGCGCCAGGTACAGCAAATAGCACGACTTTTTTAGCGGCGAAAAACTCACTTACGTCATGGTTTAGCATGCCATCATCTGTCAGTTCGCTTAATGTACCAGCGGGTAAAGCTTGTCCTTGTTCTATCATGGGGAATCCTTATCTTTCGATTTACGTTTAAAAGTAATATTAAAATGAACTGCTAATTAGTTAAGCGCTAGCATAAAGCGAAATGGCCATCACAAACACCGAGGGTTTGTATGGTTAATGACAGTCACAATGAAAATAACAGTTAATATAACAATCATAATGACCAGATTAAAAGTCATTGAATGGGTTAGTCGTGCTCAGATTTAAGGGCTGGTTGCCCTTTCGGTTTTAGGGCTCGATAAGCATGTTTACAACCTTTGCCACAACCCACTAAACATAGTTCACAGATTAACGACAGTAGAAAACCCAATACTAATCCGATAGCAATTGCCCGCGTATCTAGCATGATTGTATGGCTAAAGTTATTCCATACTTCTTGCCTAATATCTTCCATTGGCTCAAAAGCCACTTGTTCAAAGCCACTGTAAGCCGTTTGATTAAACTGATTCAGTGCGCCATTGAGCAATTGATAGCGTTGATAAATCGCTTCAATACTGTCGCCGCCGGCATTAATCACTTGATCTGGGTTTTGCTGATAGTGGCTAATTAACTTTTGGATATCGCCCGCAAAAAATCGGTCGGCATCGCGCTGAAATTCATCCAGGCTGAGCTTGGCTTCTTGGGTATGGGCTTGAAGTCGCTGACCATATTGATCGACAAATGCAGGCACTTGCACTCCAAGCAGTACACCACTGACAAATAATATCAGCCGTAAATACTCCATGATTGATTTCATCAATGTTTCCCGTTATTCAAGACAAAGTGTTAATTGGTTATTTACTCTCACTTAATCGATAGTTCAATCGCTGGTTCAATCGCTGGTTCAATCACCCAATCAATGCTGCTATCTTTAAATGATGATGCAAGTTCTACTAAGATGAATCAGTGACTGACTTTATCTTAGGTTTCATTTCTTACCATCAATATGGACATTACATTAAAGGATTAATACATGAAAGCCGCGATTATTTTACCCCTATTACTATTGTCGTTATCAATAGCGCCCTCGAGCAATGCTGCCACTATCAGCCCTGAACAAATGAATCTCATGATTGATATGTCGGTCAATCAAATGAAAGCAGAAGGTGAATTTGCCAATATGGCCAGTTGCACCAATCAGTCAGAAGCCAAGGTTGAATCGGTGTTTCGCTCAGTGATGCGAACTTGCGTAGAAAAACATATGCAAGATGAAGATGATGAGAAAACCACAGCCTGTTTAGTCGAAAACTTTTCCGGAGAATTGGGCGTTTCAGCCGAGACGTTTACCGCTTGCTCAGAGCAAAGCGAATAAAAAATGAGCAAAAAAGAGTAAAGCACTCAACACGGCGATTAACCTGTGTTGAGTGCTTTATCATAAAATGAGCTTAAAAAATAAACTGATACAACAAGCCTGCACCAATCGCCATCGCTATAATGACCACTAAAAACGCCGCAATCATTTGATTTTTAAATATTGATTTAAGCAAGATGACTTCAGTTAAGCTGGCTCCTGCACTGCCAATAATCAGCGCCATTACCGCACCTAGTCCCATCCCTTTTGCTGCTAATGCAGCGCTTAATGGAATTACCGCTTCAGCTCGGATGTATAAAGGAATACCAATGACCGCAGCTACAGGAATGGCAAATGGGTTATCTTCGCTAGCAAAACTGGCCACAAACTCGGTTGGCATAAAACCATAGATTAATGAGCCAATCGCAATACCGCCTAATAAGTACGGTAAAACGGTTTTAAAATCTGCCCATGTGCTGTTCCATACTTTGCGCCATTTACTGACTTCTTTAGCTTTACCACCACATCCACTGCCACAACCTTTTGACTCAGGGGCTATATAGGCTTCAGGTTTCACATATTTCTCAAAGCCAAGTTTTTCAAGGGTGTAGCCAGCAATAACTGATACGCCCATTGCCATCACAAAGTAAAACAGAGTCACTTTAAGACCAAATGTCACCGCAAATAAACCAATGATAATTGGGTTTAGCAAAGGACTTGCAAACAAGAACACCATCATGGTGCCAAACCCTGCTTTTGCTCTTAATAGCCCTTTTAAAAAAGGGATGGTCGAGCAAGAGCAGAACGGGGTTATTGCGCCCAGAAAACCAGCGACAATGTAACCACGGCCGCCTTTACTACTCAAGATACGTTGTATTTTTGTCGGTGGAATGTATAGCTGCAATACGCCGACAAAATAGCTGATCGCCAAAAATAAAATGGTTAGCTCAACGGCTAAGAACATAAACATGTCGAGGGTTTCCATGAGCATATCCATATTGATGAAGTTAGAATCAAACATCATTTACACCTAATTAACTATATTTCTAGAATAATCGAAATATATTCCTTTAAACTGGATAGATCAATATATTTCTAGTATTATCGAAATATAATTTACAAAAGGTATGGTTATGGAAATTGAGACTATCGCTAAAGCATTGAAAGAACTGGGTCATCCAACACGGCTTACCATTTATAATAAAGTGGTTCGCGCGGGTTATCAGGGCATTGCTGTCGGTGGATTACAGGAGTCTTTAGCTATTCCTGGTTCGACGTTATCTCACCACATCTCTAGTTTGGCCTCTGCAGGCTTGATTTCGCAGCGACGTGAAGGCCGTACTTTATTTTGCGTTGCCGAATTTGAGCAACTCGAATCTGTGATTGGCTTTTTACAAAACGAATGTTGCGCAGACGAGGCTTGTACGCCAAAGGTTACCGCATGAAAGGCTGGGTGATCCCGCCGAATAATGACATTGTCTCGCATTTTGTTGAATGCTATTGGTTTATTAAAACCCATAAAGATGATGACGGCATCGATCTCCCAAAGCTTAACCCCGATACCTGTGGCCACTTAATTATCACGCCTAAATCGCAAGCGTATGACTATCGTTCAGAAGCCACGACCACTCAGGGCAAAGGCAGTCATTGGTTATTTCCCTATAACAAAACCTACACGATGGATCATAGTGAACCTATGACCTTACTAGGCGTAAAGTTTCATGCTGGCGCCTTATACGGCTTAAACCTTGCGCCAACTGCGCTGCAAATTAATGATATTGCTCAAGTCGATGTCTCAGACATATTTAAGCCACTTTCTCAAAACAAAATCTGTAATATCGAAGGGCTATTATCAGCGGCTGAGTTTCAGCAAACTGAATGTACAGCCCAATTAGATGAGCTGTTACTGCCATGGCTACAAACAGCGAAAGAAGATAAGCACAGCGCATTAGTCAAAAAAGCCTTAGCTTTACCGCAAGCGGTTGCAATTTCAAACATGGGTGACCAACTGCATTGTTCACAGCGCACATTAGAGCGTAGTTTTTTACGGGTTATTGGCATGACATTAAAGCAATGCCAGTCGATTAATAAACTCGATAATCTACTGACTTACTTATCAAAATATCAACAAGATGAGATTGATTGGAGTGATGTTGCGCTGCAATTTGGTTTTAGCGATCAGCCACACTTAATCCGTTATTTAAAAAACGCCATTGGCAATACACCTGGAGAGTACGCTAAACAGCGAGAATTTGTGATTGATATATATGGCAATTTTCAGTAGTCAGCGATAAAACTTCATCGTTAACTCTACATATTAAATTCATTTGAGCATAAAAAAATCCCGCTAATATTGCGGGATTTTGTGCCTTAAGACTCAATGGCCATAAACAAGGTAACCCTTAAGCTTGTTCTGCCACCTGTTTTGGCGTGCCATGGTGACCATCGCGTTTCCAGTCAACATCTAATAGTTCTGCACCAGATAAACTAAATGCCTGACCAAAACCTTTTACGTATAAGCCATGATGCGGGTTTAGCTTGAATAAGTTGAAGTCTTTTAGCGCAGCTAAGTTATCAATCATTTCACCAAAACGAGCCGATAACGCAGCCACGCCTTTAGTAAATGTTTCGCTGTCTCGTGCAACAACTTCAGCCGTTGCATCAAACGTTAATCGTTTACGGGCGAACACACTTTTCGATTCTGATTCATCTTCAACCAACATGACTGAAAGCTTGTCAGAGGCTTGTAGATTAGTGCCATGACGGGCTAATTCACTGACTAAAATGTAAAAGCCATCATCAGCTAAAGCAAAAGGGGCATAACTGGCATTGGGTACACCGTCTGCATCTTGTGTGGCAAGCTGTAAAGTTGAGCGTTGAGCTTTAAATTCTTCAATTTCAGGTAGTAGTTTTTCGCGTAAGCGTTGTTCTTTTTCAGTCGACATCACACATTCCTTTTATTTAATTATTATCAGTTAAGCTGCTGCGGTGATGCTGCCTTTGAGTGCTTGAAAACGCTCAACTTGGCTGCTTAGCAGCACACGCTTTTTATCGCGACCTAAATACACTTTAAATACCACTTCGCCCTGTGCACCAAAGAAGTTGATAGAGTGGCTTTCTGTGCCTCTGAACGGTTTGCTGATTAAAGCAATGGCGCTGATGTCATCTAATTTCAAGTGACCGTGTAGCCCCTCACCTTTAGTGATTAAATTGTAGTAACCGTGGGCATATTTCCCCTTTGGAAAACTACCTTTAAATTCAAAAATACTGCCTGATACTGAGATAATCGTGGTCATGTTGCCCCACTCAGGTAGTGATGTCAGCAGGTTATCTTTTTCTGTTAATGGCAAAAAAGCCAGTTGTTCTGTCGGTAATGCCGTGACCACTTCAAGCTCTGTGATGGATAGCGTTTGTGCCACTTGACCTGGCATCGCTGCTGGGTTTTCGCTTAAGTATTGCTGAATTTGTGCTACTGATACTGTCATGGAATATCTCCAATAATTGATAACCCTAATATGCGACTGGCTAACACTGCAAAAGCCGCTCAAGCACTAATGCTTGAGAGGCTTTTTGAAATAAGGTTGCAGCCATTAAGCCTGCACCCTTTTCTTCAGCGTTATTCACCCGCAAACGGGTAAGGGATTAAAATGAATAGCGCGCTGACAATTTGAAATTCCTGCCTTGTTCATACAAGGTTTGCCACGCTTGGCGATATTCCTCATCACCGATGTTTTCTACTGCAAAGTCGACACGTAAACCTTCAAATGTGCCCATTGCTGGTTCCCAAGCCACATAAACGTCCCACAATTTGTAAGAGTCATATTGCTCAAGGTTGTCTACAGGCAAGTCATCTTGCTCAGCCACATAAGTGAAACGAGTACCAAATTTCATATCGCCTTCCATGATGGATTGCGATAAATCTATGCCCATTTTCTTAGCTGGAATATTTGATAAATACTCATCAGTATTCTTGTCTTTGCCTTCGGTTTGGCCATAGTTAAATGTCACCCGAGTTTGCTTGTAACGGTAACGGGTATTGAATTCAAAACCTGTTAGTTTAGCTTCATCCACATTGTCCCAAGAGGTGGTTTGTTCCAAGCCAGGAATGCCGTATAGCGGGTTAGAAACGCTTTGTTCGATAAAGTCATCAACATCATTTCTGAACACACTTAAGGTAATTGCTAACTCATCATCACCGGCTAAGTCAGCAAAACGCATATCGGCTTTAAGCTCTTTGTTTTGCGCTTTTTCAGCTTGCAAATCTGGGTTGATTTCAAAGGTGTTACACAGACCGTCAGGTAAGAAGCCAGGAATTGAAGGAATACAGTAATGCGTACCTGTTGAGTACATTTCTTCCATGCTTGGTGCGCGGAATGCTTCATCATATCGAGCACTTAAGGTTAACCAGTCTGTGGTGTTCCACACTAGGCCAACAGAAGGCGTAAAGGCATTATCATCTGATGACAGACCTAAGTTATTGCTTTCATTTTCAAAGGTGTCGTAACGAACAGCTACATCTAAGGCAACGGTGTCTGTGAGCTTGATATCTGCTTTCGTAAATGCGCCCCAAACTGTGGTTTCACCATCTATATCATCTGGTCGTTCACCGGCTTGGCCATTGTCGTCACGCACTGTGTTAATCGTATCTTTGTAACCATCAATACCGTAAGTCAGTACAGTGTTGCCAAATGCAGAGCTGTTATTGACACTAAAACCAATGGTTTCAAATTCAGTACTATCAAATTGATCTTTAGTGACACGATCTTCATCGTAATTAGTGCTATTCCAATACACAGTCGCATTTAAATCTAATAACGGATTGTCTGTTGGGTTTAGGCTGTAATCTAAGGTCACGTTTTGATCTTCAGTATTACGCTGCACTAATGGTACTGAGCTGCCAACATGAGTCGATGGGTTACTTGGAACTAATTCATCTGTATCAGAAAAACGTGCAGATAGTTGCAGGCGTTGATCGTCTGTTGGCTCCCAGCCGATTTTAGCTAAACCACTGGTCGCTTCAGATGAGCTGTTTTCAAGGCTTTGATCATTACCAATTTTGATATTGTTGCTGTCGTGGTAGCTACCACTTAACAACCAATCAATGTTGTCAGCTAAACCGTAAAGCGTACCGCTGGTTTTGATTTTATCGCCATTGGTTTCAAAACCTTGCTTGATGTAGCCACCAAACGTATCACCTTCATCTAAAAAATCATGGGCAGACTTGGTGTTTTGTGCGACCACGCCACCAATTGCACCACTGCCCCATAAACTACTGGCAGGGCCACGTACCACTTCGATTGAGCTGAGTAACTCTGGATCCATGAAGTAAGTACCGCGGTGACCAGAATTGGTATTTTGACGTGCGCCATCAATAGTTTGTAATACACGTTGACCACTTAAACCACGAATTTCGACGCCTTGAGATGATGCTCGAGGACCATTCGTCACACTAATATTGGCTTCATTCTTTAGCGCATCAGCGACAGATGAAGGCTGAGACTCTTGCATCTTCTCTTCACTGATCACCGTCACGCTGCGGCTGGAATCTGATACTTTTTCGCTAATACGGGTAGCGGTAACAAGCACTTCATCAAATTCTGTAACGGTTTGGTTTTCTTGTGCGAATACGGTGGTACTAAAAACCATTGCCATTGCTACAACGAGTGGCTTCTTGGTCATTGTTATATCCTCAATAATAAATGCGACTTTTCTGTCGTTCATAGAGAATTAGGTGTGCTACTCACTGTGGTGTTAAAACGCGTAAATCACCAATCAGTAGGAAAAAACATCAGCACAAAGTGTTATCTCTGACGAACTATTTGCCGCACTTTACCTGAGAATAAAACTTAGATCAAATGAAAATCATTATCATTTGCGATCTCATTCAGATTGTTGTACATTCAAATCAATAAAGATAAAGGTAGAACCTAACTATTTGTTATTAATAGCTTTGTAAAGAATGTAAAGATTCAAAGCTAACTAATTGCTTAATTTAGATATGTTCAACATTTGACCACATTGATGTTGTAGAAGACTATTTCAGATGACACCTAAACGATATTTTGCTTTCGGATGTTTAACCATTTTAATCCAAGGAGGGGTGCTCGCCTCTCAAAATAGTGAGCCATCGATTCAGTTATCTGAAGGTGCGGCAATGGGCTCAAATAAAGCTGTCAGTGTCATGATTGCTATGCAAGCAAGTACACAGGCAACAAGTATCGAAAACACTGTAGAAGAAGTGAAAAAACCAGAGCACCTTGCTAAACCTAAATCTGTGGCTAAACCTAAACCTGTGGTTAAACCTAAGCCTGAACCTGAACAAGTGGTTAAAGCTGCTCCTAAAAAGCCTGCAGCAGAGAAAGTCATTACCAAAATTGAACAAGCTAAAACCTCAGTTTCTAAACCTGAAACTTCTAAGCCAGAAACAACTGAGCAGCCACCTGCCGAAGTAACAGAGGTTGCCAGCACTGATGCCAGTGCAACTCACAATCAACAGCAAGTCGACGCTAAACAAGGAGTCACCCAAGAAACAGTTGCCTTACAACAACCGACATTTTCAGCACCACCAGCACAACCTAATTACCCTAAAAAGGCACGTAAACGTGGCTTTGAAGGCACCGCGACAGTGGAAGTCATGTTTAATCAAATTGGTGAGCAACTCTCGCTTACCCTCGTCGATAGTTCAGGTTACAGCCTACTCGATGCAGCAGCTATTAATGCAGTTGAGCAGTGGCAATTTGCCGCGCCATCTCCACAAACAGCTTTTGCTTATACCGTCAGAGTACCTGTGAAGTTCGCTTTAAATTAAGCCTGAATATAGGAAATCAACATGTCTCAACCATTATATCTACAACTGTCAGAGCAGTTAGGTTACTTAACTTGGCCGCTATTTATCTGTGCTTTTTTAGCCTTATTGATCATCCTTGAGCGACTAGCTTTATTAGTGAATGAGCTATTAAAACGGGATGTTTGGCTAACTGAGTTAAGACAACAAACTCGCAGTGCCACTCCCGAACAAAGGCAGCAGCTGATTACCTTATTAAGCAAAGGTCGTAGCATGCTGGCTAAGGGCACGGCACTCTTGCTATCCCACGGTGACCAACCTCGTGCAATGCGCGAAGAAATCTTAAATTTATGGTTACTTAAGCAAAAAGAAAAGCTGCAATCTGGGCTAAAGGTACTGCAGATTATTGGTGTGATCACTCCCCTGCTTGGCCTTTTAGGTACTGTGCTTGGCCTGATTGAAATGTTTAGTCAACTTGGGCTATCTGATGGTCCTGTGACCCCATCGCAACTGGCAACAGGCTTGGGGCTCGCGATGAATACTACGGCGGCAGGTTTAATCATTGCCGTGCCTGCAATCACAATGGCGCACTTACTGACACTTTGGGCCGAGAAACGCTGCAACAGAATTGCCCACGCCCTAAACCAAATGAACCTATGGTTAGACGGCTTTGATCAAGCATTAAACATTGGTTGTGATGCCCCATGTGGCGCCAATGCACCTTGTCTTAAAGGCAATGCTTTAAATCAAAACACCGTTAACACCACTACCGAAGCAACAGCCTCTATTGCTGCGACTGCGGCTGCGACTGCGGCTGCGACTTTAGCGGAGTCAAACAGATGATCAGCGCAGACGGTCAGGCTGGGGCTTCAGCTCAGGTCAATGTAGGAATTGATCTCACCCCGCTCATCGACATCATTTTTATAGTATTAGTATTCCTGTTACTTACAGCCAATACCCAACTGCTGACATTGCCTGTGGATGTACCTACAGAAACAGACTCAAGCTTAACGGCCTTGTCTCAAGAAGAGCATATTTCAATCAATATTTTAACTGATGCGCCCCATTGGGCGTTAGATGCTAAGCAATTCGACAATTTCGACCAATTCGAAGCCGCTTTCATTCAAGTCTTGGATTCGTCACCAAATATCAATGTGGTTGTCGCTGCTGATAAAAATGCCCCTGTTCAGCCATTAATGACGGTATTGGCATTACTTCAGCGACAACAAATCACTAATACCCAAATTTTAATGGAACCCTAAATCATCTTTTATCCATCCATTTAGGAATGTTCCAACGATTTTATTTATTCGGAGTTAATTATGCTTAAGCAATCAATGTTCAATACTAAACACTCATTACTGACTCGCTTGATGACAGCAAGCATGCTGCTTTCAAGTGCCCTACTAAGCCAAAGTGCTATGGCTGAAAATCGCGTTGTAAGTGCGGGCGCAGGCATCACAGAGTTAGTGCTCGCGTTGGATGCCAGTGACGAACTAGTCGGTGTAGATTCAACGAGTCAAATCCCAGACGAGTTAGATTCTGTAGCGAAGTTGGGTTATCACCGCATGTTATCTGCTGAGGGGATTTTAGCTTTATCGCCTACGATCCTATTGGGCTCAGAAGCCATGGGACCTAAAAACACCCTTGAAGTATTAAGCAGTGCCAACGTTGAAGTGGTTTCTTTACCCAGCGCCAATACCAGAACAGAGCTCGTCAGTAACATTGAGCAAATGGGCAAGTTACTTAATCGTGAATCTCAGGCGACTGAGCTAAAACAAAAAATTGATTTGTCCTTTAATCAATTAGATTCAAAACAGCAAAAACTCAATGAACTAGGCGATGCACCAAAGGTGTTATTTTTGCTATTACAACCTGATAGACCTGCACGTGTAGGCGGCAACAATACCGCTGCAGATATCATTATTAACCTGGCTGGCGGACAAAACATTGCGGGTTTTGACGGTTATAAAAGTGTCTCTCAGGAAGGTATTTTAGCGCTACAACCCGATGTGATTCTGATTTCAAACCGCAGCGAGAGTGAATCAAGCGATCCTGTTACTGAATTATTGAAAGCCATGCCATTGCTTGCGCACACCCCAGCAGGTGAACATCAACACATTAAAAACCTGCCATCTCAAGCGTTAATTGGTGGTTTAGGATTAAGTGCCATCACTGCTGCTGATGACCTCGCTAGCGACTTTATTAGCATTAAAAAGCTGTAGCGACATCATGACCATCAAAGTGGTGATGACTTGCGAAATATCAACCCGTTTTATTAGGATTTAACATGGAAAATCAACGTTGGCTTTGGCCCTGTTTACTCACCGCTTTGGTGATAACAAGCCTGTTGTCTGTCAGCATCGGACCATTACAAATTAGCCCGTCCACCAGCTTTAATGCCATGGTGAACTGGGCAACAGGTCAAGAGTTAGCATCAGTGGCTCCCCATGAGCAATTGGTGATTAATAATGTCCGTTTACCGCGGACAATTTTAGCCTTAGCAGTGGGTGCCACACTGGCTCAATGTGGCGCGGTGATGCAGGGATTATTTCGAAACCCACTTGCTGATCCTGGCATTATTGGTGTCTCTTCTGGCGCGGCATTGGGCGCAGCAATTTGTATCGTGCTATTTCCTAATGGCGGTGAATACTTAGTTGCTTTTAGTGCCTTTGTTGCTGGCCTTGCGACGACCTTAATTGTTTATCGTTTAGCCGCAAGTCCAAGTGGCACTTCCGTCGTGCTACTACTCCTATCTGGAGTTGCTGTGGCTGCGCTTGCTGGAGCAGGTATTGGCGTATTGACCTATATGGCCAATGACATGGCGTTAAGAGACTTAACCTTATGGCAAATGGGCTCAGTGGCTGGCGCTCAGTGGCATTACGTCATTTTAAGCTTGGTCGCATTAGCGGTGATAAGTTGGCAATTCAACCAAAGCGCCAAAGCCTTAAATGCTTTATTACTCGGTGAGGCCGAAGCTCGTCATCTTGGTTTGGATGTCGATAAACTCAAACTTAAACTGATTGTACTGTGTGCTATCGGCGTGGGTATTGCAGTGGCTGCAACAGGTATTATTGGCTTTATTGGGTTAGTCGTACCTCATTTAGTCAGAATGATGATTGGCCCAGATCACCGTTTATTGCTGCCATTAAGCGCCATGTTAGGTGCAGCAATGTTAGTGGTCGCCGATATTGGCGCTCGCTCTATTGTTGCCCCTTCTGAATTACCAGTTGGTTTAGTGACGGCACTTTTAGGTGCACCATTCTTTATCATTTTATTACTCAAACAACGTAATAAGTTGGTGTAACATGCTGAGAAATCTCGAATTTAAATCTATGTTTAAAACACCTAAGTCGGCGCCTCAAGTAACAGGTTTAGCACTTGCTGGAGTAAAGCCTGTTGAATTAGCACCTTCAGATAGAAATAGTGCGACTTTTATGCCTAAACAAAAGTCTGCTGGGACTGAAAGTTCAACCTCACGTTCCGCAACTGAAAACTCTGTCGTCAGTATTAATAACCTCTCGGTGCATATTGGCAAAAAACCAGTATTAAATGATATCAATCTTGAGATTATGCCAGGCCAAGTCACTGCATTATTGGGCCCCAATGGCGCGGGTAAATCCACGTTATTGAAAAGCTTGTGCCAAGAAACTGAACTGTCAGCAGGCAGCATCTCCATGCTAGGTAAATCACTCGTTAACTGGAACAGAGCCGAATTAGCCAAGTCATTAGCCGTGTTACCGCAACATGCGTCACTGACCTTTCCATTTAAAGTGCATGAAGTGGTACAAATGGGGTTGTATCCATTATCCATCAGCCAACAGCAAGGACAGGATTTAGTCGATAAGCAATTGCAACAGGTTGCGTTATCTGCACTTAAATACCGCAGTTATCCCACCCTTTCTGGGGGGGAAAAGCAACGAGTGCAATTAGCTCGCGTGCTAACACAATTGGCTCAAGCTGAAAGCACACCGATTTTACTACTCGATGAGCCTACTTCAGCGTTAGATTTAGCCCAACAACACAGAGTACTTGAACTAGCACATACATTAGCCCATGAGCATAACTACTGTGTAGTCGTGGTACTGCACGATTTAAACCAAGCTTGCCGTTATGCAGATAGGTTAGTGGTATTAGAACAAGGCGAAGTCGTCAGTGACGGTAAACCTGCCGAGGCATTAACTGCTGACATCATCGAAAAAGTCTGGCACTACAAACCCACCTTAGTGATCGACCCTAACAGTAAACTGCCTCTGATTTTTTAGCTTTTATTTAAATCATGTTCATCTATATCGACTTCAGCCGTACAAACGGTCTGAGTCGATATTTGGGTGCACGTGTCATTAAGGACATTCGTTTTGGCTCAACAGCATTCGCAAACTTCTTCTAAAACAGAAGCAAAAACACAGCAAGACGCTCAGGATACAGTACAGTCCAGGCTCAATTGGTCTTGGTTAAAGCACAAAATCGTCACGCATAAACGGCAGTTAATTCAAGCCAATTTGATTGCTGTTTTAGCCACACTATTGAGTTTGCCTATCCCTATGTTAATGCCGCTATTAGTGGATGAAGTGCTATTAGGACAAACCGGTTGGTTACTGAATAATTTACAGTCTGTGTTACCTGAAGCTTGGCACCTGCCTGGGGTGTATATCAGTATCGTATTAGTGGCGGTTATCGTACTACGCTTACTGACTATGCTGACGCAAGTGGTACAGGCTCGTGAGTTCACCAAGATTGCTAAACGGATCAGTTTAGCGATTCGTCAGCGAATGTTACTGCAATTACCGCAAATTAAGATGAGTGCATTCGATAAGTACGGCAGTGCAGGTTTAGCTTCACGCTGCATCACAGATGTGGATACCGTTGAACGCTTTGTCAGTGATACCTTATCCCGTTTAATCATCAGTGTGCTCACTATCGTGGCCATTGCCAGTGTCTTGTTATGGCTTAATTGGCAGCTAGGGCTAATGATTATTTTACTCAACCCTTTAGTGATTTACTTTTCATCTCGTTTTGCTGAGCACGTAAAAAGTTTGCGCCGTAAAGAAAATGCCGCCACTGAAGCTTTTCAACAAGCCTTGGTCGATACCGTAGATGCCACCCGTGAATTACGCTTAGCCCAGCAAGAAAAGCATTACTATCAAAAGGTATTTGGATTAGCCACAGATCTAAGCCAGCATGCTATTGCCAATCAATGGAAAACCGATGCGCTCAATAAGCTGAGCTTCACTACATTCTTACTCGGTTTTGAATGCTTTCGCGCCATGGCTATCTTCATGGTATTGATATCAGATCTTACTGTTGGCCAAATTTTCGCAGTTTTCAGTTATCTCTGGTATTTAATGGGGCCGATACAAGAGCTGCTCAATATTCAATATGCCCGTTTTGGGGCGCAGGCATCGATGGAGCGACTCAATCACTTATTGGAATTAGACGTAGAATTAGAAGTAGAACCACGCCAAGAAAAGCCTATTTTATCAAAGTCGGCACTTGAACAAACTTCAGCTATTAGCATTGATTTCAACGCTGTCAGCTTTGGATTTGAACAACAGCCAAACTTATTTCAACAGCTCAACCTTAATCTCAAAGCGAACGAGTCTATAGCTTTACTGGCAATGAGTGGCGGCGGTAAATCCACCTTAATCAATTTATTGTTGGGCTTCTATACGCCGCATTCAGGTCAGATTATGATTAATGGTGAAGACATTCATGACTATGGGATTAATCGTTTTCGCCAGCAAGTCGGCTATGTGCCGCAACATCCCAAATTAATTGCTGGCACCTTACGTGACAATTTAACCTTTGGTATTGAAATGACTGATGAGCAGTTATGGCAAGCACTTGCTCATGCTGAGCTCAGTGATACTGTGTCTCAGTGGCAAGACAAGCTTGATACTGATTTAGGCCGCTCGAATACCCGTTTATCAGGTGGTCAAATGCAGCGGTTAGCCATTGCAAGAATGTGGCTAAGTCAGCCCCAAGTGGTGATTTTAGATGAAGCGACTTCGGCACTCGATGCCGCCACAGAAGCAAAAATACTATCCAATCTGAAGGCGTTTTTACAGCAACGCACTGCGATTATTATCGCTCATAGGTTGAACAACTTGCGCCTAGCAGATCGCATATTCGTATTGGATGATGGCAAGATAACCCAATCAGGCACAGAGCAAAGTCTACAAGCTCAGCCCGGCCTATTTAAACAACTTTATGTGGATGCCAGCTAAACTCGTATGCCTCAGCGTTAATGAACAATATAACGTTGATGAACAATTTACCTGTTCATTAACGCTTTGTTTAACAGATCCACTTTTATCGGTTGGTAAATCTTAGGTTAAATAAATAGGTCTAAGGTTTAACGCTCCCCTCGTTAAAGTTTGACTCCAAGCAGGTCGCTCTACTTTCCAATAAGGTGTTTTCTCGTGCGGCAGTCGATTAGTGAACGATAGTTGATTGCTGATAAAAACAACTTGTTTCCAGTTCGTGTCGCTTTCGTTACCCACGTGTATCATTTGTTCGTTTTACCACCAATTTGCTATCAAATCGTACTGGGTTATGCCATTATCCGCCGCCACTCAGTTAGATGAATAAGTTACATGACCTCATCACTGTATTGGCTTTTACTCACTGAACATTACCTTGGTTAATATGATCTCTAATTCGTTAAAGCAGAAAATTCTCGCCCCTGTACTGATTGCCCTTTCGATGGTAATTGCATTGCTATCTTGGCTGAGTTATTCGAACCAAAAGGATCTCTTGCTTAAATCCAACCTTGAGCAAGTTCAGCGATTGAGTGCCCAACAAGCTGAGCGGATCAGTGAATGGCTAGCGGCTCGTGAGGATATTATTAATGCCCTTGGTGAAAAACTAGACAGCCAACCGTTAGATGCATTACAGCAAGCCCAAATATCAGGCCGATTTGAAGGTACTTATTTTGGTACGGATAGAGGTGAGATGTTTGAAGATGATCCAACAATAGAACATACCGATTTTGATCCACGCACGCGTCCTTGGTACCAAGAAGCTGTTAGCAAGCAACAAATGATCCTGACCAAACCCTATTTAGATGTCGCATATAACATCTTGGTTGTCACCTTAGCTAAACCTATATTAAATGGTGTTGTCGGTGGAGACTTGTCAATCGATAGCCTAGTTGACGATGTGAATCGTATGACACTGCCTTCTAATGGTTTTGCCATCATGATGCATAAAGACGGTACCGTCATCGCTTATAAAGATGCCAGTAAAGCCATGGGACACATTAGCGCTATTGATAGCGATCTCGACTACAAATTATTAAATCAACAACGTAAAACTGACCAACTGACCCCAATTCATTTTGCTCCTGAAGATCGTGATAAATTAGTTTGGTCAGAAGATATCCCTAATACAGATTGGGAATTGATTTTAGTCTTAGATAAAGACACCCTTGAAGCGCCTTTAAGCTCATTATTAATGACACAACTCGGCATTTCAGCACTGGTATTGTTAATCAGTATGGCATTGATTTCATGGTTAATTAGTCAACTCTTAGCACCACTATCACGGGTATCACAAGCATTGGCTCGCATTGCTGATGGTAACGGTGACTTAACTCAACGCATTGAAATAGAGTCGAAAGATGAAGTAGGCACCCTTGCAGATAGCTTTAACCGATTTGTAAGCAGTCAGCACCAATTGATTTCTCAAATCCGTGGACTAGCACAGAAACTTGATAAAGAGGCCGATGAAAGCCTTGCTAACACCCATTTAACTGAGAAAGAACTGCAAGTGCAACAGCAAGAAGTCACTATGGTTGCCACTGCAGTGACTGAAATGGCCAGTGCCACTCAAGAAATTGCCGGTAATGCAGAAAGCACAGCAACGGCCGCCCAGCAATCGAGTAACAGTAGCCAGCAAGGTCAAAGTTTGGTTGATAATACCCGACAATCAATCAACTTACTGGCGAACGAAGTCACTCAAGCAACTGATGTGATTGGCGAGCTGAGCCGTCATGCCAATGCTATTACAAGTATCCTTTCTACCATTCAGGGTATTGCAGAACAAACTAACTTACTGGCACTGAATGCAGCAATTGAAGCAGCGCGAGCCGGCGATCAAGGTCGTGGCTTTGCAGTAGTGGCTGATGAAGTGCGCGTATTGTCTCGCCGCACCCAAGATTCAGCGCAAGAAATTTATGAAACCATTGAAACCTTGCAGCAAACGACATCGAGTGCAGTAACATTAATGCAGAGCAGCCAAGCATTAGCTGGCAATAGTGTTAATGACGCAACTGAAGCCGCTATCGCCATTGAAGAAATCACTCAAGCAGTAGTGCTAATTTCAGATATGGCTAGCCAAATTGCAACCGCTGCAGAAGAGCAAACTCAGGTGACTAACGAAATTACCCAAAATACGGTTGCGATTAAAGACGTCACTGATGATATAACCCAAGCGGCAGAAATCAGTGTTCAAAAAGCAAAAGACTTAAAAGTGCAGGCAAAATCATTAAATGATTTAGTAGCGACATTCATTCTGTAGCTCTCGCAAAGCAAACTTGTATAGAAAGCTTGTAAAGAAAGCCGTATAGAGAGTCAGTATCGATAGCTAGAATTAAAGTCCATAAAAAGCCCTATAACATTTAAAGATGCTATGGGGCTTATTTGTGCTGAATCTTGGTCACTTTTGGTCAAGATTCAGGTGAAGCTAATAGCATTTCACTATTTCACTATTT
>NZ_JBFRJJ010000025.1:0-3425 GCF_041468785.1 Shewanella sp. 10N.286.52.E4 | reverse complement strand
CACTATTTCACTATTTCACTGTTTCACTGTTTCACTGGGGCAGTGCGACAATATTTACAATGCAAAGCCAGCAAATTTGATCTATCCCAACAAAAGATCAAATGATAATAGTTATCATTACGATAATTGTTTTTTAATTTGCTGAGAATTACCATGATATTGACGTCGACCATGACAGGCATTGCAAGCCCAGATCCTTTACAACATGCTTTTAAGGTAAAAAGCGCACCCCATGCAAGTCGCAGTGGCAGTAAGCCGATAAAGGTAGACAGCAATTTGTGGCAGCAATGGTGGCACACGTCGACTACCGCTGATAAACGCGCACTGTATATTCACATTCCTTTTTGCCGAAAACGTTGCAGCTTCTGTAACTTTTTTGAAAATGGCGCTAAACCTGAACGGATCAGTGATTATATGGCTAGCCTATGTCAGCAGTTGACCATAGCAGCGCAAACACCTCTAGCGCAAAGCCGTCCATTTGATACCGTTTATGTCGGCGGTGGTACGCCCACCGATATCAAAGCAGAAGAAATTGCTACCCTAGGTCAAGCCATTCAACAGTTTCCATTAAGGAAAGATACTGAAATCACCCTAGAAGGCCGCCTTAATGGTTTTGATGACGATAAGTGGCATAGCGCTTTGGATAACGGCTTTAACCGTTTTTCATTCGGTGTACAAAGCTTTAATACCGATGTTCGCCGTGCTGCAGGGCGTTTTGATGATAAACAAACCTTACTCGATAGACTCCAGCAACTTAGTCAGCACCCAACCGCTAGCATTGTTATCGATCTTATCTTTGGTCTACCCGGCCAAACCATGGACATCTGGCAACAAGATATTGAAGCAGCCATGGCTTGTGGCGCACATGGTGTAGATCTCTATCAGTTAATTGGCTTAGGTGGCACCCGCATCGATAAAGCCAGTGAAAAAGGCAAAGTGCTAGGTACACAAGCCAGCGAGTTTCAAGCTGACAGTCAAACCCGTGCCAATATGTATGCCTTTGGTGCTAACAGGTTGGAATCAAAGGACTGGCAACGACTATCAAGTTGCCACTGGCGCCGCGATGATCGAGAGCGCAGTATTTATAACTCGTTAGCCAAGAGCGGCATTGAAATTCTCCCTTTTGGCGCTGGCGCAGGTGGCAGTATCCATGGTCACGGCATGATGAATGCCAGAGATTTAAGCGAATGGCATCAAGCGCAAGCCCCTAGTAAAGAGGCAGAAGTAAATAGCCAATTGGCATCACAGTGTTTACCCGCCAAAGTACCTGGCATGATATTAAGCCCTAATCCGTCGGCGGCTTTCGACGCCATATTTAAGCGAGGCTTAGACTCAGGCACGCTTAGTTTTAATCAATTAGCGCCTGAGCTTGTGTGTCACTTACAGCCATTATTTCGAGCTTGGCAGCAGCATGGGCTGGCAATATTAGAAACTGACAATTTGTCACTCACCCTTGCTGGCCGCTTTTGGAATGTAAACATGCAAACCGGCTTGTTTGAGTTTTTGGCTACCAACCCAATCGCTGAGGCGAAAATCGCGAGCTAGCATACGAGTGGAGCATATAGTTCAGCGGGATTTGAGTCGCTTTCAGGCGCGGATTTGATAATTTATCTGATCATGAATGTGATTTTTTGATGCTAAAGTTTGATCACTTCCAAACTCACTTTTGGACAGGAAATATTTACAGACTTGGCTCTAACTCGGGTAGTAAGGGTTACAAAAAGTATGGAAAACTGAGTATCCAAAAGGAAAGTCCTGACCCCATTTTCTTCCAGTTAACCTAAGGTCCTCTTAGCTGGTTCTGTACCAGTACCGGCTAAACACTTCTTTCAGGTAAAAACTCGTTTGTTGAAGTCTAAAAAATAAACATCCCTGCTCATGGCAGGGATTTCGACAGGTTTGTTATTTGTATATGAGGCAATAATCTATGAGCTGTTTCTGAATGCTTTGCCTCTGATCTAAAAACAATGAAACCAAAATAACAAATTCACCGTCGATGTTATTGACCTCGTAGATAATACGAAAGCCATCCTTTACTGCATGCCTAACTGATGTAACCCCTAGTTCAACTAAATCTTGGCATAAGGGATGAATTTCAGGGTTTTCTTCTACTGTATCCTCGAAATGATCAACTAAGTTTTCTATCCTCTCGACTACTTCAAGTTCACTGGTAAATTGTGACTTGTGAGCTATCGCGTTATCTACTGAATTTTCAAATGTCTCTGTATACTCAAATCGTACTGGTTGTGTCATTATTATTACCTTCTAAAGTTCGTTTACGTAAAGCTAAACGTTCCTTAAAGGTGCTCGATGATATTGTACGCCCGTTTTGCTGGTCGCTTTTTGCAAAGCTCATCAACTTCAGTAATGCTATAGCTTCGTCACGTCGATATTTATCAGATACTGACTCAATGACATAAGCTGGCATACCGTTTTGCGTAATAACCATCGGCTCTTTAAGGTCTAAATTAGCCGCATTTTTCTTAAGGAAACTAATCGTTTCCACATTCTGTGTATTTCTCATATTTATTCCTTATATCCGCCGATATAACTCTATACCCGTTAGGACAGCGGCTAGTCTTTCGAAACGTCGTTTTTTGTTTCGTTAGATTAGATAAGTTTCGCTACTCTGTTTTTAAGTAGCCATTTAGTTAGAGCCTTTCTCTAACTATGTTTATAGTAGCATTTCGCACACAAGAAGTCTATATGTAGTCCATATAAAGTTCACTGGTAGGTTTGTGAAGTGTTATTAAGGCAAAAATCAAAAATATAGGCTAGGGCGAACCTGCCTTTCACAGGTTCGCCTTGCTCATCCCTGCGGGATTCTACTTTCTGGGAGAAAGATGTTGACGATGGAGTCACTTTTATTATTCAGATGTCTTAGTATCTTTGTTCTCACAATGGGCTCTTCAATGCTTGCAAAGATCTTAACCATATTAGAGATAAACCAGGATTTATCTTTTGCTTTCCACATTAGACAATATAAGGTAAACACAGATAAACAAAACGTGAATGAGCAATTACTCTAAGTAACTTTGGGGCAAAAACGTGTTACCAGCACCAACTTTGTACTTCATCAGTATTGACTCTGCTACTGAGAATCATATCTTCAATCTAATCCATTGCCTGCCGCAGGGATGTTCAGGATGAACTGAATGTCGCGATCACATGGATGTGAAAGAGTGACCTTTTGTGCAGATACAGCTGCGAGACGCTACAAGTACGTCCATGTAAGCTCTGCCAAAACATCCATGTTTTGGAAGCTCGCTGCTGCATCTACACTGGGTTTATTGCCTCTTCGATTTGACAGCATTGGTGATAATTTAAAGAGCTAAAGCTAGTAGATCTTACATTTAAAAGATTCCATTTGAATTGAGGCAAGTAAGAGAATCGCGTGAGTCCAGACATGGATAATGGAATGGACC
>NZ_JBFRJJ010000024.1:260542-306680 GCF_041468785.1 Shewanella sp. 10N.286.52.E4 | reverse complement strand
TCCAGTCCGGGGAGCCAATTAAAACAAAATATAATGAAGTATCGATTCCCCTGTAGTTCAGTTGGTAGAACGGCGGACTGTTAATCCGTATGTCACTGGTTCGAGTCCAGTCCGGGGAGCCACTTCTTATAAATCTTCAAATCCCCTGTAGTTCAGTTGGTAGAACGGCGGACTGTTAATCCGTATGTCACTGGTTCGAGTCCAGTCCGGGGAGCCAAGATTTTGACGCCTTGTCAGTATTATCCCCTTTCTTGATATCTATCTTTTTTAAATTCCTTTATAATTTCCTTAAATTTACACTACAATCTTAGTGTTAACTCCTTTATTTGTTATAGCTTTTTAATTTTTTGCCGCTATACATAAATGTATGATGACATCAGATTATTACAGGAAATGGACTATCCATGGGCTTATCGAAATCATTCCAATTAGTACTGTTTGTGATTTTTGGACTACTGTTTTTCCGGATTTATGATCTGGAAAATAAAGAAATGCAGCAACAAGGCGCATTAGCCATCCAAAACTACATCACACATATTGATAATATGACTGAGTGGGATGAAAACGGTGAAACGCTATTCAACACCCTGTCCCAAAATTTTACCTTTCAGTTTTTTCAATATATCCATGAAAGCGACAGTGATCTCAACTATACCTTCGGCACATTGGCAAAAAGTGATGCAGAATTTGAAGACAAAATTTTCAGCATTCAATTAGGTCATACAAAGTCATTACCCAATGGTCGCTTGCAAGTCAGACTCAGCACTAAATCAGTCATATCTGCAAGTTTCGTCAATTTAGAAAAAGCCGCGACCCTGGTTATTTTTGCTTACCTTATTCTCATGATTAGCTTTGCTATATTAATGATGCTGCATCGTCGTGGCATAAAATACCTTTGCGATTATATCGACAACATTCCGAACCTAACCTTCCAAGCCGTTCAAACATCTCGTTTAAGAGGTTCTTTAAAACCCATTGGTATCGCGCTTGAAAAAAGCCGTATAGAGCTTAAAACCAGCATTGGTAATTTTCATAAAGAAAATGATTTACTAGCAAAAGCGGCATATCAAGATCCTGTTACGGGCTTTTCTACCCGCCGTCGCTTTAATGATTATATGAAAAGTATCAGTAACTCTGACAAAAAACAGTTTGGTGTGCTTGCAATAATTAAAGCCGCTGATTTATCAACCATCAATCAATTACATGGCCGTGAAGCGGGTGATGATTACTTAAGTCAAATTGCTTCTTGTATAAGACGCGCTGCAGCTAAATCGGGTGTGAGTGAATATTATCGCGTATCAAGTAGTGATTTTGCGCTGTTTATCCAAGACATTACAGTAAAAGAAGGCGAACAATTTTTAGTCACATTAAAAGCCTACTTCGATGAGTATGCTCAAACTGTTGAAACCGATAACATTGCCCATAGTGGCATGGTGCCATTTGAAAGTAATAGCGATACTCATGCGCTGTTAACCTTGGCAGACACAGCCGTGAGCATAGCGCAAACTTCTGGACTCAATCGTTACCATATTCTTGAAAAATTTACCGGCAACGAACAATTAGGTGATGACCACTGGAAAGTAACGATTAATGAATTAATTAATCGCAAAAGTCTTAAGTTCTTTCAACAGCCGATACTGCCTTGTAACAATCAAGTCGATGTATACCGCGAACTTTACGCGCGCTTTTTTAATACTGAAGGTTCAAACTTACCCACAGCCAGCGTTATTGCCATGTCGGAACGTCACGGTTTGAATATCGATTTAGATAAAATGATCGTGGTTCACACCTTACAGTTACTCAATGCAAACCCAAGTTTAACCGGTAATTTTGGCGTCAATATCAGTGCATCTTCTGCCCTACAAGAAATATTTGTTTCTTGGCTGAGAGATATTTTATCAAGCCACCGTTCGACCTCGGCAAGGCTTGTGTTCGAAGTCAGTGAATCGGGTATGCAACAAAATGTCACTGCTAGTCGCCGTTTTGTTCACGAAATGCATAAGGTCGGCGCAAGAGTTGCTATCCAGCAATTTGGTTTAGGCTTTTCATCATTTAAATTTTTCCGAGAAGTAAAACCCGATGTGATTAAACTTGATAGCAGCTATAGCGACGGTATTGACCAAGACAATAACAACAAATTCTTTGTCAGAATGATTGTTGATATTTCACGTCGCATTGGCATAAAAGTCATCGCAACTGGCGTTGAAAGACAAGATGAAAAACTGACATTAGAAAAAATGTTAGTTGATGGCTTGCAAGGATATTATATTGCTAGGCCTGAAATCATCGCTAAAACTGATAAATAAATAATCAATGTAAGACCAATCTTCCAAAATAGGGTTAATATTTACATAACCCTTTTTTTTATCCGTTGTTTCTCGACCCTAAACCTTAGATAATAGAGTTAATATCAAATAGAAAAGTGTAGTAATGACAGACTATCTCTTACTGTTAATTGGTACCGTACTGGTTAACAATTTCGTTTTAGTAAAATTTCTTGGCTTGTGCCCTTTTATGGGGGTATCTAGTAAACTTGCCTCCGCCATCGGAATGTCGATGGCTACCACATTTGTACTAACTTTAGCCTCTATCTTAAGCTATCTAACTAATGAGTTTTTACTACAGCCATTTGGATTAACTTATTTACGCACAATGAGCTTTATTTTAGTCATTGCCGTTGTCGTGCAGTTTACTGAAATGTTAGTCCAAAAAACCAGTGCATCTTTACATCGCGCCTTAGGCATTTATTTACCGCTAATTACCACCAACTGTGCGGTGCTTGGTGTCGCCCTGCTAAACGTCAATGAAGATCATAACTTTATTCAATCAGCTGTATATGGTTTTGGTGCTGCAGTTGGTTTTTCATTGGTGCTGGTTTTATTTTCTGCCATGCGAGAACGTTTAGCCGCTGCAGATGTGCCACTCCCGTTTAAAGGCGGCGCTATTGCCATGATCACTGCAGGTTTAATGTCTTTAGCCTTTATGGGATTTGCGGGGCTGGTTAAATAGTCATGTCGAGTATTGCAATTGCTGTCGTTGTGCTGACACTTCTAGCACTAATTTTCGGATTAATATTAGGTTACGCCTCAATTAAATTTAAAGTTGAAGGTAACCCAATTATTGATCAAGTCGAAGCCTTATTACCTCAAACACAATGTGGCCAATGTGGCTACCCAGGTTGCAGGCCTTACGCAGAAGCCATAGCAAATGGCGATAACATTAATAAATGTCCACCCGGTGGCACCGCTACCATGGAAAAACTTGCAGGCTTAATGGGTGTTGACCCAGAACCATTAAATGAAGTTGCACAAGAAGCCGTAAAAAAAGTGGCTTACATCCGCGAGGATGAGTGCATTGGCTGCACAAAGTGCATACAAGCCTGTCCTGTCGATGCCATTTTAGGCGCGGGCAAGCTCATGCATACTGTCATTGCCAAAGATTGTACAGGTTGTGACTTATGCGTCGAACCTTGCCCTGTTGACTGTATTGATATGATCCCCGTTGAACAAAATCTTAAAAATTGGGATTGGAAGTTAGCGAGTATTCCAGTCACAGTCGTAGAAGATAGAACTGTCACCATCAGAATGAAGCAAGAAGATAAAGCTGTAAAAGAGGACTCTCAGTGCTAACTTTATTAGAACAAATTGATAAAGGAACGTTATGGCACTCTCCTGGAGGGATCCATCCGCCGCAACTCAAATCACTTTCAAATCAATCGACAGCCAAGCGATTAACGCCTGCTAGCCAATATCGCGTTCCATTACCACAAGTAGGTGATTGCGCTCGGCTCAGCATTAAAGTGGGCGAGCAGGTAAAACAGGGCCAACAATTAACCGATGGCGAAGGTTTTATGTACTTACCAGTGCATTCCCCAGTTTCCGGCCATGTTATTGATATCAGCTTACAATCAAGTAACCATGCTTCAGGGCTACCAACACTAACTTGTATAATCGAAGCTGACGGCCTTAATCAAACAATTGACTATCAAGAGTCAGCTTTAGTTGAATTATCAAATCAGCAAATTTTAGATAAAATTAAGCAAGCTGGTATTGCTGGAATGGGTGGTGCAACTTTTCCGAGTCATATAAAGCTTAACCCAGCGAGTGAAATCGATTTAGTTATTATCAATGGTGTTGAGTGTGAACCTTACATCACATCTGATGATGTATTAATGCGTGAGAATGCTTTAGAGATTTTTAAGGGTATTCAAATTATTAATCAGTTGCTAACACCACAACGTATTGTTGTTGCAATTGAAGATAATAAACCAGAAGCGACTCTTGCTATGCAGCAATGTTTAGCAAGATTTGATGATTTAACCTCCATTGTCAAAATCACCGTTATACCAACAAAATACCCTTCAGGTGGTGAGAAACAATTAATACAAATTATTACCGGCCGAGAAGTCCCAACTGGCAGTATTCCAGCTCAGCAAGGTGTGGTGGTGCACAATGTTGGTACTGCATATGCTATTCAAGATGCTGTTTTACATGGGAAACCACTTATCGAACGACTCGTCACTTTAACGGGTGAACAAGTTACTCAACCGGGTAATTATTGGATTTCGATAGGTACTAGCGTTGAATATGCGCTGCAGCAAGTCGGTTTTAACGCAGATATTAATCAGAAAGTGATTATTGGTGGCCCTATGATGGGTTACGCGCTACCTGATTATAATGTGCCTGTATTAAAAGGCACTAACTGTATTCTGACGCCAAGTGCCAACGAAATCGCACCTGATGTCGAAGAAAAAGCCTGTATTCGTTGTGGTGAATGCGCCGTTGTCTGCCCTGCTTTATTATTACCACAGCAACTATTTTGGCATGCTAAAGCGGAAGAATACGACAAAGCAGCCAGCTTTAATTTAAAAGATTGCATTGAATGCGGTTGTTGTAGTTTTGTTTGCCCAAGTGACATTCCATTAGTGGAATACTATCGCGTTGCTAAGTCGGCATTAAAAAATGAAGCTGAAGAAAAACAACAAGCTGAACAAGCAAAAATTCGCTTCGAAGCACGACTCAAACGTTTAGAAGATGAAAAACTTGCCCGAGAAGAGAAATCTCGTTTAGCTGCAGAAAAACGCAAATCTGCGGCAAATGCTAGTAGCAATAAAAATACTGTCGCTGAAGCCATGGCGCGCGTCGCAGCTAAAAAGTTAGCAGCAGAACAAGAAAGTAAACAAGACAAACCAGCGACAGATAAATCTGCAGCTGTAAAAGCGGCCATTGAGCGAGCTAAGGCGAAGAAGTTAGCCAATCAATCAACAATATCGAATACTCCAGATGAAAATGCATCAACTGATAATTTACCTGCAGTTAATGATAAAAAAGCGCAAATTGCAGCCGCTGTAGCTCGAGCTAAAGCAAAAAAATTAGCTCAGAATAAAGCAACGCTGTCAGAGAATGATACTGCATCAGCTCAAAACGAACCCGTTGATGACAAAAAAGCTAAAACCGCAGCAGCAGTTGCACGTGCTAAAGCGAAAAAGCTTGCACAAAAACAAGCTGAATCCGCCAGCGATATAGATGCAGCCAATTCGCAAGTGCTATCTTCTGAAGTGCTATCTTCTGAAGAGCTGTCTTCTCAAAATCAAACTTCACAAGTGCAAGCTCCGTCAGAAATAGGTACAGGTACGGATTCTGATGTATCCGAACCGCTTGATGATAAGAAAGCTAAAATAGCCGCTGCTGTCGCACGTGCTAAAGCAAAAAAGCTAGCGCAAAAAGCAGCTGAATCTGAAAATAAAACTGATGTTGAGTCTGATGACAGAATAAATGCTGATGCCCTTATTTCACCAGCTCAAACGGAAACAAGTGCCCTGCCTGTTACGCCTTCTAATGTAAGCGAACCAGTAGATGATAAAAAAGCACGTATAGCTGCAGCGGTTGCAAAAGCCAAAGCGAAAAAACTGGCTAATAAACAGAAGTTGAGCGAAAAGGAATAATCATGGCATTTAAAATTGCATCCTCTCCCCATGTAAGCACCACATTGCACACCAATAAAGTGATGCAACGCGTGGCATTATGTTTAATTCCTGGCATTTTGGCTCAAGTATACTTTTTTGGTATGGGTACTCTGGTACAAATCCTAATTGCTGTATTAACTTGTTTATCGGCAGAAGCTGCAATAATGAAGCTTCGTAATAAATCGATTAAAAATGCCTTATCTGATAACAGTGCATTGGTTACTGGGATATTAATCGCTATAGCAATCCCACCACTTACCCCTTGGTGGATGACTGTCATTGGTTGCGGGTTTGCGATGGTGATTGTTAAGCACTTATATGGCGGATTAGGTAATAACATATTCAACCCTGCCATGGCGGCTTATGTATTACTGCTCGTATCCTTTCCAGTGCAAATGACTAACTGGGTAGCGCCTGCTGAATTAGCTGCGAATCAAGTGGGTATTGTGGCAGCTTTTGCCCATATTTTTGAATTTACCAGTGCGGGCTTAGATCATTTTCGAATTGCCGTTGATGGACATACGATGGCCACGCCGCTTGATACCTTTAAAACAGACTTATCAATGGGTATGACAAGTAGTGAAAGTCTACAGCGTAATGTATTTGATGGCATGACTGGTGTTGGTTGGTTCTGGATCAATTTAGCCTACCTTGCAGGTGGCCTAATTATGTTGAAACTTAACGTCATACGTTGGCACATTAGCACTGGTATTTTATTAGCAATATTCGTTTGTTCGGGTTTCGGATTTTTACTAAACCCAGACACTCACGCAAGCCCAATGCTGCACCTATTTTCTGGCGGGACAATGTTGTGCGCATTTTTTATTGCAACTGATCCTGTCACTGCGGCGACCAGTACACGTGGAAGACTCTTGTTCGGTGCCATTATTGGTGTATTAGTTTTCGTGATTAGAACTTACGGTGGTTACCCTGATGCCGTAGCGTTTGCAGTGTTACTTGCCAACATGTGTGCACCATTTATCGATTACTATATCCGTCCTCGTTCATATGGTCATCGCGCGGGAAATTAAGCCGCTAAACTACAGGATTAAACATGTTCAATATTATTACTCGAAACGGCCTTATCCTTGCCCTGTTCGCACTCTGTTGCACAGGCTTGGTCGCTTCAGTGAATTTTTTTACCGAAGATCGAATTATCGACCAGCAACGTAAACAGCTTGCAGGTATCTTAGAACAAATTATCCCTAATCATTTGCATGATAATGAGTTAACTGAAGATTGTATTTTAGTGACCAATCAAGAGTTCCTTGGTTCTGATGAAGCGTTGCCTGTTTATATTGCTAAGATGAATAATGAACCTATAGCGATTGCAATTGAAGCTATTGCACCAGATGGTTATAACGGTGACATTAAAATCATTTTAGGTGTTAATAATGACAATGAGTTATTAGGTGTTAGAACCTTAACTCATCAAGAAACCCCAGGGCTTGGCGATAAAATTGAACTTCGTAAATCAGATTGGGTATTAGGCTTTAGCAATTTATTGTACGACCCAAATAGCAAGCCAATGGCAGTTAAAAAAGATGGTGGCGACATAGATCAATTCACTGGGGCAACGATTACACCGCGTGCTTACGTCAACGCCATTAACAATGCGCTCGCTTTTGTCAGCGCGAATAGAGAATCACTTTATAACACCGTCAATCATTGTGGACGTGAAAATGACTAATTATCGTGAAATTGCATGGCAAGGATTATGGAAAAATAACCCTGGGCTTGTACAACTACTTGGGCTTTGCCCTCTTTTAGCTGTTACTGCTACAGTCACTAATGCGTTAGGTTTAGGCCTCGCAACACTCATTGTGCTTGTAGGCTCCAATGTGCTGGTTTCTTTAGTGCGTGAATTTGTTCCCAAAGAAATACGCATCCCTGTATTTGTCATGATCATCGCCGCACTAGTGACTTGTGTACAGTTACTCATCAACGCATATGCTTATGGCCTTTACTTATCCTTAGGGATCTTCTTACCACTTATCGTAACAAACTGCGTCATTATTGGCCGCGCTGAAGCGTTTGCGTCTCGCAATAATGTTACCAGTGCTGCATTTGATGGATTAATGATGGGTGTTGGCTTTACGGCAATTTTGGTTGTTTTAGGCGGTATGAGAGAAATTCTTGGCCAAGGAACCTTATTTGATGGAGCTGAACTCTTACTGGGAGACTGGGCAGCGAACCTCACCATTCAAGTATTTAATGTTGAAACACCGTTTTTGCTAGCAATGTTGCCACCTGGCGCGTTTATCGCTATGGGATTATTGATCGCACTTAAAAACGTTATAGATAGTAAAATTGAGCAAAAAAAACCTCAACAAGCACCAGAAGCTATTGCACGTGCGCGGATCACTAAAGTCGGTTAAATAACTGAAATATCAACATAACGAATAAATAAAATGAATAAACAAAAACGCTATGAAATGCTGACTAGGCTTAGAGATAATAACCCTAAGCCTGAAACAGAACTTAACTTTGCCAGCCCATTTGAATTACTAGTCGCGGTAACGCTTTCTGCGCAAGCAACCGATCTGAGTGTCAACAAAGCAACAGATAAACTATTTCCAGTTGCTAATACAGCTCAATCAATTTACGACCTTGGTGTTGATGGCTTAAAAACCTATATTAAAACTATAGGCTTGTATAACAACAAAGCGATTAACGTCATTAAAGCCTGTAAAATGCTAATCGATTTACACGGTGGTGAAGTGCCAGAAAATCGTGAAGCATTAGAAGCCCTGCCCGGCGTAGGCAGAAAAACAGCCAACGTTGTGCTCAATACTGCCTTTGGTTGGCCGACGATTGCTGTTGATACGCATATTTTTAGAATGGCGAACCGAACCAAGTTTGCTATGGGCAAGAATGTCGATCAAGTTGAAGAAAAAATGCTTAAAGTCACCCCTGCTGAATTTAAAGTCGATGTTCATCATTGGTTTATCTTACATGGACGCTATACCTGTATTGCCCGTAAACCCAGATGTGGTTCATGCATTATTGAAGATTTATGCGACTTTAAAGATAAGACTGAATGATTTAATTTACTGCAGTTATAGCTCATCAAATAGTAAATTCATAAGCACGTAAGTTCTTTGTAGCGGCTAATGAATACTGACCACTTGCTTAGAGATGTCCGTAACTCGTTTTTGGACAATTCCGTTTTAGCGAAATTGCTAATTCAGCAACACATGGATCATTAAAAGTATGGCAACGTCACTTAACTAACCCACTCAATCTTTATTAATGGAGCAGGCCAGTTCATCTTATGCGGGATGCACATTAGTTCAAATCAGTTAGCTCAAACTCACTAAATTCAGCAAAGTTGGGCACAGTGATTCTGCCGCTAAAGGTGTAAAGCATAACGCCTTGCTCGTGCCCTGATAGTGCGGCAGTGCTTATAATTGACTGCCATGTGTCGTTATCTTGCGTTCGATAATAAGCGCGAACTTTAGTGTCGCTTCTTTCAAGCTTTACCGATACTGTCGACTCACCGAATAATAAGCGATGTTTAATATCAGGCTGACCATTTTGTTCTACAACAAACACCAGCGATCGCGCACCCATAAACATCTCTTTACTGATTTTTATATAGTTATCATTGTCCCAGTAAATCCCTAGTCCAGCCTGCTCGAAACTGAGGTTCGGATCTAGATTAATCGTCACCTCCGCGCTGTATTCTGGCTTGTCTACCGGATAAATAAAGATGTTTTTTACATCATTAGCGCCAGCACCAAAGATATTGCCCTCTTGAACTTGCATTGTAAGCACTTCATTTTTAAACGACCAGTGCTCTGGGTTTTCATTTTGAATCGTCCAATTATCTAGATTGTTTATCATTGCGCTGTTCCTTACTATTAGATCATACGTTGGCGGAGTTGATAGAAAATATCGTCAAGATTGCCAAGATTTTGCAGCTTAATTCGGTCTAGTTCTTTTTGTACGCTGTTATACATAAGCTGATTTCGCATATCACTCAGTGTGGCGTAATAGTGCATGCGGCGACCTAAAACAAAGTTATTCTGGTCGTTTTCACTCATCATCATAAAGTGCTCAATGGTGCGCAAAAATGTCTCTTTATCTTGTGGTAATTGTCCATTAAGTTCCGTCAATACATTGATGCCATGGAAGTTGCCATAATTACCCGTTATGCCGTCTAGCTTGCTGATAAGCTGATATTGTTCTTCAAGCATCTCTCGCTCTGTTAGTGGTGTAAATTGGCCGTTTTGTACTAACTCATCCAATTCAGTTCCCGATTTAACCGCCAGCGAGAGTATGCGAATTTCGTCTGGGTTGATTTGATTCAGTAGCTCGGCCGTTGCTGCGATATGTTGCTCTGACAGTTCTTTTCCACCTAAGCCAAGGATAATGAAGGTCATCATTTTCATACCCGCTTGCTTGGCATATTCGGCTGACTTCAAGATTGATTTCGGGGTGATCCCCTTTTTCATCAGTTTTAGAACCTCGATAGATCCCGACTCCATACCGCAGTAAAGCATGTTTAGCCCAGCATCGCAGATTGCTTTCATCTCCGCTGGCGATTTTTTAGTCATGGTCTGCGCCCGGCCATAAGAGCTGATCTGTTTAAGCTCCGGAAAAGCCTCTTTCAGTGTATTGAGCACGTCAAGTAAGTCTTGGGTTTCCATGGCGAATGAGTCGCCATCTTGCAAAAAACAGCTATCAAAGGTTCTGTTTTTATAAAACGCCCTCGCCGCCCAGATATCACGCTTAATATCTTCAACCGGACGAATAGAGAACTCCATGCCTTCAAAAAGGGTGCAGAACTTACATTTATTCCACGGGCACCCTTGTGTGGTTCTGATAAGCAAACTGTCTGCTTCTGATGGTGGGCGTATTGGGCCCTGTTGAAAATGTATCTGTGACATGGCTATTTATCCAATGAATTGAAATTGATTTGGCCATCCTACGGCAAATTTTACACGGTAAAAACGCGGTATTATTTGAATTATTATCAAAAATAAATAGATAAACACCGTACACATCACCACACAACGCGATCTAATTCCCTCTTTATGGTCAGACTTAAAAATCAATTCTCAAACTAAATTTGATAATAAATCAATTCTTAGACTGTTTTTACTTTGCAATAATCACCGTAATATACACCCAAACCAACAACGCAGCACACCATCAGCTGCTTCAACTCCATACAAAGGAACACACTATGACTAAGCTAACTATCGTTGCAAACATCAAAGCCAATGAAGACAAAATCGAACTGGTAAAAGCAGAGCTGTTGAAATTAATCGACGTCACTCGTGCCGAAGACGGTTGCATCAACTATGACCTCCACCAAGACAACGAAAACCCAGCACACTTCACTTTCTACGAAAACTGGGTATCACGTGAACTTTGGCAAGCACATATGGGTAATCAACACCTTGCCGATTATATGGCAGCAACTGAAGGCTGTGTGGCTAGCTTCGTTGTAAACGAAATGACCCAAATCGCTTAAGCCAACTTTGTATTCCCCCTTATTTGAGTCAATGGCTTTAAAAGTTTTTTGCTCAAATACACTTGTTTTCATCTACGTATTTTCTTGGTTTACATATCATGATCACAGACCTTTGGTTTTATGTTGCAGCGATACCTGCCGTTTTTTTCTATGGCATGGGCAAGGGAGGGGTCGGCGGTATTTTGGGGATGCTATCGGTACCTTTGATGGCGATGAGCGTATCGCCAGTTCAAGCCGCTGCGATTTTATTACCATTATTGTGTGGTATGGATTTAATGGCGCTGTTTTACCACCGCAAGAACTGCAATTACGTCGAGCTAAAAAGTATGATGCCCTTCGCTATTTTGGGGGTGATGAGTGCTGCTTATTTTATGGGTAGTCTGTCAACATCTGTAGTTGAACTTATCATTGGGGGGCTGGCTTTGGTCTTTTTAACACAAAAGTTTCTGCTAAAGCAGGTTCAATTTAGCCACCCGATAAAGGGCTATGCCTTAAGTATGTTGTCTGGGTTTTCCAGTACAATTGCCCATGCCGGTGGCCCGCCTGCAAGCATGCATCTACTGCCAAAAAATCTGCCGAAAGAACAATTAATCGGCACCAGCGTAGTATTTTTCACGGTGCTTAATTTTATTAAGTTGATCCCATACAGCTATATGGGGCTGCTCGATATGCAAAACTTGATGACCTCGTTAGTTTTGGTGCCGATTGCGTTTTTAGGGGTTAGAGCCGGTGTGTGGATGGTGGATATCATCTCTCAAGAGTTGATTTACAAGATAAGTTATAGCGTTCTGTTTCTTACGGGAACAAAGATGCTCTATTCCGGCCTCACGGCACTTTAAATGCGATTTTAAAACCTCTTTTTCTTTTATCATAAGGTCACGTTATGTCTAACATTATCAATCTCGGGGTTACCGATTTATCTTTTCATCGCGTTACTGCATCGATAGTTAGCCATGTCTTAACTGATATGGGTTTTCAGGTGGAACGTGTCTACGCACCACATCAAGAAAATTTCCAAAATCTAAAAGCGGGCCGTATCGACATGCTCTCTTCGGCCTGGTTACCTTCAAGCCACGGTATCTATAAATCCGATGTTGAAACGGTAGAGCCTTTGTTAGAGTTAGGTTTGCACTATAAACCGTACGCTCTATGGGGGGTGCCCGATTATGTACCTGAAGAGGTTGTTTCACAAATCAGTGACCTATTAAAACCAGAAGTCGTTAAGCGCACCAACAAACACATTCAAGGTATTAACCCAGGTGCTGGCATTACCCGATTCTCTATTGAAATGATGGACCAATATGGATTAAGCGATGTGGGTTATCATTTTCACTCTGGTTCAGAAGAGGATTGCTTTGGTGCCTACGAACGTGCGGTTGAAAATAATGAGTGGGTTATTGTGCCATTGTGGAAACCACAGTTCTTGCACCACCTATTTACTATCCGTGAATTAAAAGAGCCCAAAGGATTATTGGGTAGCGTTGATCGCGCCATATTATTACTTCGACAAGAAAGATCAATCGTATTTACCCCAGCACAGTTGGCACAGCTAGATCAATTGCGCTTTTCAAATGAAATCATCGCAGAATTGGATTACAAGGTTTGCCGTGCGGGATTAGCGGTTGATGATGTGACTCGTGAGTGGTTGGACAACCATCAGTAGTTAAGACCATCGCCGCTTTACTGAGGGCTGGCAATTTCCACGCCCTCACAACCTCAACAGTTAACCCAATAGAATCCCTTTGTCCTTCATTTGGATTAGAATCTGTTCGGTCTTTTCTCTAAGCATATCCCTTAATAGGCGGACGGTTGGGGTAATAGATTGTCGGCTTGGGCATATTAACCAAAGCTCAGTGGAAGTCGGTTTATAGTCTGCCATTACATTGACCACTTTCCCTGTTAGCAAGTCATCGGCCATATCGAGGCAAGACTTGATTGCTACCCCTTTCCCCGCCACACACCAGCGCCGAACGAGATCGCCATCATTAGATGCTCTGTTACCTTTCAGTTTTACCTTAATGTCCTCTTTTCCATCATTAAACAACCACTCATTTTGCAAAATATCATGTAACTGGTAAAACAGGGCATTATGTTCAAGCAGATCATCTGGCTCGGATGGAGTACCGTATTTTGCTAAATACTCCGGGCTGGCGCACAACAGCCTTGGCACATCACAAATTTTAAAACCGTACATACTCGCATCGGTTGGTGAGCCATAGCGCAGCGCCATATCAACAGAATCTCGATAAAAATCGATGTTGCTGTCACTGATACTGGAGCGAAGTGAAACGTCTGGGTAGTCCAACAAAAATTCATCAAGCCAAGGTGTGACCACATTTCGGCCCAAATCAGACGAAAGGGCGATGCGGATCTCTCCATCAATAATCCCTAGCTCTTCACGCATGTTCATTTTGGCTTTTTCAAGCATCTGCAACGCCTCTTCACACTGAGGCAAATAACGCTCGCCGGCAGAAGATAAGCGTATATGACGAGTCGTTCGTACAAATAATTCAGCCCCTAATGATGCCTCAACACGTTTCACCGCCGCACTTGCCGTTGCCGTGCGCATATCCAGATTTGTCGCAGCAGCAGTGATGCTGCGAAACTCTGCGACTTTTAAAATGACCTGAAAATCCTCTAAGAGCATAACCGTTACCTTTTAATCAGTGTGTTAACAAAATCTGAAAATGACTATCCCTTTATATCGCACCACATGAAATATTAAAAGATTATTATCAAATTATAATTGGTAATTATTCAATTGATAGGCTGTTTTTCATTGGCAATGTTCGCACTATTATACCTCCATACCAACAACGCAGTGCGCTAAGCACGGCACTAACTCAGAACGAAGGAAACTCCTATGACTACATTAACGATTGTTGCAAACATCAAAGCCAATGACGACAAAATTGAACTTGTGAAAGCTGAGCTACTAAAACTTATCGAGATAACTCGTGCTGAAGAAGGTTGCATCAACTATGACCTTCATCAAGACAACGACAACCCAGCGCATTTTACTTTTTATGAAAACTGGGTATCACGTGAACTTTGGCAAGCTCATATGGGCAACCAGCACCTTGCTGACTACATGACAGCAACCGAAGGCTCTGTCGCAAGTTTCACTGTCAACGAAATGACCAAGATCGCTTAGTTAAAAATTAACGTATTTAAACATTCAATTATCAAAATAGATTTGAAAGTATTTACAATATAAGTCAGTAATTGAGTGTAGTACCTGTACTACATTTAGTGAGTAACTCAATATGACATGACGAGTTGCCCTATCACTAAAACATTAAAGACATCAAAATTACCGACGATTTCGGTATCAAATTTAAAAGGAACATCCCATGACTACATTAACGATTGTTGCAAACATCAAAGCTAATGACGACAAAATTGAACTGGTGAAAGCCGAGCTACTAAAGCTTATCGACATTACTCGCGCTGAAGAAGGTTGCATCAACTATGACCTTCATCAAGACAACGAAAACCCAGCGCATTTTACTTTTTATGAAAACTGGGTATCACGTGAACTTTGGCAGGCTCATATGGGCAACCAGCACCTTGCGGACTACATGACAGCAACGGAAGGCTCTGTCGCAAGCTTCACAGTCAACGAAATGACTAAGATCGCGTAACGACAACATAAAACAAGCTTGTTATAGCACTATGCCCTGACTAAAACGGTTAGGGCATCAAAGAACACCAATGAGGCTCGACATGAAAAATATCAAAATCTTACTAACACTTGCGACTGCGATGATAGTTAACACAGCGCAAGCGGCTGATATCGAAGTGGTTGCCAAGCTTGATGGCACACGACCAGGGAACATTACAGTAACGAAGCAGGGGCGTACTTTCCTTTCTATGCAACCCCTTGATGCACCTGAACTTCGTGTTGTTGAATTGATGAAGGATGGCTCAACCAAAGCATTTCCAACCCAAGACTGGGCAGATGGTCCAGATAAAGGTGAGGTTGGTTTGGCTTCAGTAATCGGTATTGATAGTACCGATGATGGTGTTGTGTGGGTGTTAGATATGGGCAGTGAAACTTCGCCTTCGCAAATTGTTGCATGGGATACCGTCAACGATAAGCTATTTAAACGCATTGAAATTGGAAAAGACGTACAGGTCGGTAACTCTTTTTTACAGGACTTTGCATTAGATACACTGCGTAACCAGATGTACATTGCCGATACGAGTTTAGGTAATCTGTATGGCGAAGCTGCGCCTGCCTTTGTTGTTGTAGATTTAAATACAGGTAAATCTCGCCGCGTTTTGCAATCAAATAAAGCACTGCTTTCACCTGAGCATGAAGTTGTGATTGATAGTTCTCGTATGGCGACAAAGCGTGAAGATGGTAGCGTTGATGCGCTTTATCTTGGTGTGAATCCAATCACTATTGATGCAAATAATGAATGGCTATATTTTGGTACAGTCAATGGTAGTGCTATCTACCGTATTCCTGCCGCTGCTCTTGCTAACACAGCGCTTAGTGAAGATGCATTGGCCGAGCAGATTGAATTTTTCAGTGAAAAACGTCCAAGTGATGGCATGATTATCGCTGATAACGGTGATATCTATGTCGGTGATATTGAGAAAAATGCTGTTGGTGTGGTGAATAAAGACGGCTACAAAATCTTTGCACAAGATGACAAGTTATTGTCATGGGCAGATGGTTTCTCTATCCAGGGTGATTACTTGTACGTCACTCAAAACTCTCTTCACTTCCACCCTGCTTTCAACGAAGGCGAAGAAGGTTCAACCAAGCCATACCATGTGCTTCGAATCAAACTTAACTAATTGATGGTCTTTATGGCGGGAGTCATTCTCTCCTGTCCTTCTTTTTCAATTCAATAGCGAGCCCATCATGAAAAATTCACGATAAAACCGAGTCGAGACCTTATCTAGATGTCTGAATTTGCCTCATCTGCTGTTGGCGGAGGTGATGTGATTGCTGACGGTAGCAAGGTTACACATCTTCAGGTTGGAACCGCGTGGTTGGTCTGTTTTTTCCGACTTGGGACACTGTCGCGATCAATCAAGGTAGCAACGATGTGGCCAGAGGCGGAGGCAGTACTGATGGTATGTTAGCTCAGGAAGTGGTTGGTCATGAAGATCGCTTTATAACTTTTCCAGATCACCTTTCTTACGAAGAAGCATCAACTGTAGTGGATCAGTAAATTTGGCCACATAGTCAGAACTCTAGACATAAGGAAAAGTAAGTCTAATCGCGTGTCTTGAAATTAGCCTCAATCCTGCTCTAGCTTGTTTTGGGGCAAAAACGTGCTAGCCCCCTGACCTATTTTTTGAAAATTCCGAGTTACGATGAACAAGTACAGCTGAACTTTCTGATAACGTATTCTATGCCAAACACATCAATTAACTACAAAGTAATGGCCAATTTTGCTAAACCACTACAGGTACACATCCCAAGCCTATCAGAAACCCCATAAACAGAATAACCACGTTCCGTTATTTGCTTAACGGCTTATACTTATTCGTTAGGCATTTACTTTTTACCTACTAGAGCTAAACCACCATCTACATCTCGTACTATTTGATTGCTGTCAGGTAGCCAAGCCACACCAATTAAATTCATTTCTGCATTTAGCTGAGATACCGTTGCTTCGTCAACTGGCAGGTCTAAACGTTTCAAAATTTTTGGTATAGCACTAGCTCCACGATTCCATTCAAAATTAAAGCTTTCATCATCGTGGGTTATTTGAACTGACGTAAAAGTGTTTCCACTCAAAAACTCTGCGTAGCCATCCTGTGCTTTTAACTGCCAGAGCAAGGATGTCATTGCTTCTATGTCTGTTTCAATACCGTCTGGGGTTTCTTCCATGATCTCAGGCAACAATAAAATCAGATGCTCTCTATCGACAAAATTTTCAGTGAAATGTTGGATAAATACCGGAGGTTTCGATTTACCAAAATTCGATGCTACTCCAGCTCCGAAAATTGCAACACCTGCGATAAAAATTGAGCTAACTAACCAGATCAACGATCCGAGTTTTAATCTCTTTATTAATGAAAATATTTGGCCAATCGAAATATCTTTAATATCGACGGGTTCGTTCATACTTCCTCCTTGATGCATAACGTCTTAGTATTTATGTATTGCGTTGTCTGCTAGGTATAAATAGCTTGATGGACTTAGTCGTTGCCGAGTCACGATTATTTGATATGTAGTGGCTAACTAAAACTGGCAATTACATAAGACTTTACCTAGCTTATTTGGGGCAAAAGTTAGTTCGTATACTAACCCGTTTCTGGACAAAAACGCGTTAGACTTTTAACTCTATTCTGTGAGTTTCAGATTATAATTTATATGAGTTAACGCCTCAAACACCGGCGCAGTTTACTGCGTCCGAGTGCTTTGATTTGTTAGGCATGGGGCTTCAGGTCTAGGGTTTCTCTCAACAGAATTAGTAGGTTTATTGCTGCCGATTTTTCCCATTAGAATAGCTTGGCCTAATGCAAAGTTAAAAGAATGGAGGTCAACAAGGAATTTGTCTCTTTTTTTGAATAAACAATCGTAGTCAATCTCCTTGCTTGAATCAAATGAAGCTTCGAGGGTTTCTCCCCATGCACGAAAAAAGTAATGTAAGTCTCGCTCTTGATTCCAGATTGGTTGCCCAAAATATAGTTGTAACATTTGCCTGTTATAACCTCGAGCTGTGTTCCATTTCTGGAGTATTTCTCGGTAATCATCCCAGCGCTCTTCCATGACTTTTTTAGTCTTTCCCTGTTTAAGACCTAGAAGAATTTGGTTCATTTCAAAATATCGCTCACCTGCTAATTCACTGTACTCTCCAAATACTTTATTTGCGGCTGATAACTCAGCATTTTTAGTTGTATATGACTGAGAAATAAATGTACCAATTATTCCTGTAAGGAGAAATCCAGTGAGCATCAAAATAAAATCATGATATTTACCAAATACTTTTTCTTTATCCATACTGTATGACCCTCCTTAGGTTGTTGACTGCCTAACTAGGATAATTAATTAGTGTGGCTTCTTCAGTTGGAAAAAGGTGTCCTAACACGGCTGAGTTACTAGATGGTTCAGCTCTTAGCACTACACTACTTTTTACTCTATCTGAAGGCACTATCACGTCTTTTGAGTGACCTTGATAACTAATCAGTAGGAGTATAAATAGTAAGTATTCCATTCATCATTCCGTGATGGTGCTGCCTGCTTTTTATACAAACCTACAGTGTTTTTTATCAATTTCAAGCTGTTAATCGTATAATTTTTGAACACTAAAACTACAAAGGGAAAACATAAAATCAAAAAATAACAAGAGGTTAATGATAAAAAGGCGCATATTGTGACCTTGTTAAATCAATCATTCTACTTATAATACGTAAGTGTTGTGAAGGTTCATTTATGATGCACTGAATCAGAGTAAAGCAGGCTAAATAATATTAGCAGGTCGATTGCAGCGTATTGAACGTGAGACAACCCCTTCTATGATAAAAGATTCATTTATCGTGATTAAAGTGGGTTCGTGTTTAGGATTGGCAGATATAAGAAGCTTTTTCTTTAAATCAATGATTTTACATATAAAGTCACCATTATAGCATCCGACAATAACATCGAGATTACGAACTGTTAAATGCCTATCCACAACTAAAATATCACCTTCAAAAATACCGTTCCCTTGCATGGATTCGCCTTTGGCTTGACCAATGAATGTTGCGCTTGGATGTTCAATTAGCAAATCATCAAGGCTTAGCGGCAATTGCTTGTATTCTGCTACAGGACTCTAAGCCGGTAATACCAGCACTTGCATAGATAGGGATAATATTCATAAAAACCATCACTGTATGCTTACACAGTGATTGTAGTGGTTAGCTAAGATTAGTGTGGTTTAGCAGAGCCTGCTGATAGCAACTGTCTACTTAAACCACTTGTGACATCTCTTTATAAAATCACCATATAAATATCTATTTCGCCCCCAGTAAATACAGAAGATTTTAACGCATTGAAAGCCTGTTCTGTTTAAAAGGTAAACTTACTGCTTTACTCAGCTTCATCATTGAAGTGCGTTAAGCAGTAATATACTTGACTAAAACTTGCCTTAATTTACTGGCACATCCAATAAAATCACTTCACTGTCTTCTAAGACTTCAATAGTGATTGTTTTTTGAAGTGTCACTTCAGCCCCATCACCTTTTTGCATGACGACTTCTGTTTGATCATCAATAACTTTAAAGCTACCTGAAGATGCCAACACATACATTTGTTGCTCAATTTTTTGAGTAAATCGGGTTCCTTTTTTAAGTACTCCGCCATATACCCGGGCTAGCTGATTAATAAACAGCGCGCTACCTTCATCTTCAGGGAATCCAGATACTAATAATGGCAGTCCGTTTGTGTTGTTCTCATTGCTGAATTGTTTAGTGTCCCAACGAGGCTCCACGTTACGCTTATTAGGCTCAATCCAAATCTGATAGAAAGTTAGTGGATCTTTCGTCAAATTATATTCCGAGTGAGCAATCCCTGTTCCTGCACTCATGACTTGGACTTCTCCGGCAGGTGTCACCCCTTTATTGCCAGCACTGTCTTTATGCGTAATTGAGCCTGTTCGAACAAAGCTAACAATTTCCATATCTTGGTGTGGGTGAGTAGGGAATCCCGTTCCAGACTGAACCCAATCATCATTAACAACTCGCAGTACGCCAAAACCCATACGTTGTGGATTATAGTAGTTAGCAAAACTAAAGTGATGACTCGATTTTAGCCAACCGTGATCCGCTTTACCTAGCTCATTAAATGCATATAGTTTAATCATGGTGTTACCCTCGTTGAATTCTAATAAATGTTGTTAATCGTGCAATGCGTTAGTGAGTGCGCTTAGCAATGACATTATCTATAGATAATCGTCCGCCACCTTGCAGCATTAGCGCTGTGCTGATGACAACTAAAGACAAAGCAAATTCGTATCCGTTATTGACCATAAACAGTCCGTTTTCAAAATGGACAGTAAAGAGTGCTACAAGCATGGTTATTGCCAATACCAGAGCGGTTGGGCGAGTGAGCAATCCAAGAATAATGAACAGACCGCCAACAAATTCAGCGCTACCGGCCAAGAAAGCCATAAGCACACCAGGTGCTAAACCGATTGATTCCATCCATTGCCCTGTGCCTTCTAAACCATATCCTCCAAACCATGCAAAAAGCTTTTGCGCACCATGCGCCATGAAAATTAATCCGACTGGGATTCTCAATACTAAAGCTGTCCAGTTTTGGCTTGATGTCGTCATTTTATTAAGTTGTGATGCAATCATATTTATTTCCTAAGTTCATTGTTTCTGAATGTTGAAGCTATTATATTTAAAGGTACTGACGATTAATAACGATCATAATTGAACAACCAGTTCAAAAGGATTGAACAATGAACTCACCTATCACTTTAGATGCATTAAAAGTACTGGATGCGATTGAACGTAAGAAAAGCTTTGCTGGGGCAGCAGATGAATTATTTCGGGTGCCCTCGGCCATCTCTTATACGGTCAATAAACTTGAAGAAGACTTAGATCTTGCTATTTTTGACCGCAGCAAAAGAAAGGCTGAGTTAACCGCTGTTGGAAAATTGATTGTTGAACAAGGTCGATTGATATTGGATGCAACTAACGAATTAACCTATATGGCTAAACAGTCAGCGAGTGGTTGGGAGTTAGAGATTCGGATCGCCCTCGATAGTATTTTATGTTTCAAGCCTATCTATGCGTTAATTGAACAGTTTCAAGTCGCACATCCGTGGATTGATATCAAAATTGCTGAAGAAGTTTTTGGTGGCACTTGGGATGCTTTAAGTGCAGAGCGCAGCGATCTTATCATTGGTGTTGAAGGTAGTGAGCGCAACAACAGTTTTAAGACTATCCCTATCGGTCAACTTGAGTTTATCTTTGCAGTCGCTAAAGACCATCCTATTCGACGAGCACCGCAACCTCTAAGCAACGACTCTATTAAACAATATCCATCAATTGTTGTGGCAGATAGCTCAAGGCATCTCGCATTGCGTTCAGCGGGCTTACTTGATGGACAGCCACGTATAACCGTCGCCAATATTGTCCAAAAAATTGACTTGCAAGTATTGGGACTGGGGATTGGATATTTACCGGTCCATCGTATTCAAGATGAATTGGCGAGTGGGAAATTGGTGGCGTTATCCGTCAACAAACCAGAAATTCGGGCTATCGACTTATGTGTCGCTTGGCGTAAAGATAATAAAGGCAAAGCGCTTGCTTGGTTTGTAGAGCAAATACAAGCCCTACAAAGCGATGTTTTTCTGGGAAAGCATAGCAATTAACAGTGACACCCATAATTAATTTTTGCACAAGGAACCCAGATAAATTAAGCGTGCTCTTGCTCATAGCCTGCTTATCACAATTTATACTTTACCTGCTTGGTTTGGCGGTCAAAGCAGCCGATAAACACAGGCAATATCAAGCTAACTCAATCAAGCACCGCAATGTACTTTCAAACCAGTTTATTGGCTTAAGAGCTTACAAAAATAGGAGTTTGAAATTGTTGAAATCGCATTGACAATTAGTGTAGTGGCATAGTTATTCTGGCCTGTGCTTTGTATGTTTTCAAGCAAACTGTGGCATGTATTAGATCTAATTATGCTTATAACAATAGATTGAAACTCGTTTTGGGGCAAAAACGTGCTAGCCCTCTAACCCGTTTCTGGAAAATTCCGAGTTACGAGTTTTAGACTACTTTTACTGTTCAGATTACTTCTAGTATTCCAACCAAACTATCAGTCTGCATATGCTGGCCATATTCATTTATCCACTACACATTAATTTTATCAAAGCCCACATAAGTAATGAACATATAGCGACTAATAGTCTATTACTTGCTGAGTGTAAAAAGAGCCAAAGAATATTGACTACTTTTCGAACAAGACTCTCATGATATATCGGATAATCTAACGCGATTTTTCGAAGAGAAATTGAACATAGCAGGCCAAATCAGACAATAGTGTTACGTAGGGTAATACTGATATTTTTGCTTGTTGATTTACTGTTAGGAAAAGAAAAAACTTAATCGCAGAATATCTTACCGCGTAAAGAAAGCAATAAGATTGTTACTGGCTAGCATCGGATTTAACGATCTCAAAAGTCTCTGAGCTGACTTTAGAAGCTCAAAAGCTAATGTCGAGTTTTGCCTAATTGAGGCTTTTCAGATATTCAAAATTCTTAATAATATGGGTTTTAATTAGTGACGCCCACTTCTTGGCAACATATGAAGGTTGATAGGCTAAATAATATGGCGTTTCACTCAGACTTTCTTTGAATATGTAGAGGTCTTTATTATTACTTTGATCGATAAAATATTCCGGTAAAATACCGATACCAATATTTGAAATAATTGCTTGGTATATACCGAAACTATTATTGATGACTTGCATGTTTTTATGCTGATGGAAAAGCTTATCATGCTTTAGAAAGAGTTTTTCCCATGTGTTACTTTTTACATCACTTCTAACAATAAGGCGGTGCTGTTCGGTAATATCGTCAAATGTGGAAAGTTGATGAGTTAGTGCATATTGTTCACTGCACACTAATACATTTTTCGCTGCCATTAGTGAAAAATACTCCAAGCCTCTTTCGTTCTTGTTATTTCTGATCGAAAAGTCAAATTTACTTTTCTTAATATCTACAACTTCGTCAGTTAAGTCTAGGTTGATGATTAATTGATCATTTTCCAGTTGCGACAGCATAGGTGTAATGAATTTAACTCCTAAATCAACTGGTGCAGTCATCTCTAATTTTGTTCTACTTTGATTAACTTGTGTATCAAAGATTACTTGATTAAAGTTTCGTTCAAGAATCACATACTCCTGAAACAGTTTACTGCCTTTGTTAGTAAGCTCTACTTTATTGCCTTGCCCACGTATAAAAAGCTGAAAACCCAACTTCTCCTCTAAACACTTTATTTGATAACTAATAGAGGGTTGTGATACCGCCAATTCGTTAGCCGCATTTGAAAAACTGAGACTCTTTGCAACTGCAGAAAAGTAAGGTAAATGGTTGGCCAAATGCCTAAGCATAGAATTTTCCTATACAGATATAGTAACAATCAATTTTATTTATATATTACGTTCATGGCAACATATAAACAATAGAAAACAACCTTGGATGATAGATGTCTAAAATTAAATTGAATTCCTACGCAGTATCATTACTTTTTTTATTTAACGGATGTCTCTTTGGGACATGGGCGGCTAAGGTGCCCTACTTTAAAGAGATGTTCGAGTTAGATGAAAAAGCTCTGTCAATCTTACTGTTGATACTTGCTTTTGGCGCAGTCATTTCTTTTCCATTGGCAGGTAGATTGAACGATAAACTGGGTGTACAAAGGTTTTCCAAAATAATGTATTTGTTATACCCAATTCCTTTTATAGGGTTGGCGTTGAGTTCTAATTATATTTTGTTGACTATATCTCTGTTTTTTTCGGTTTTTTACACGGTTCAATGGATGTTGCTATGAATAGTTGGGCGGCAAAAACAGAAACCTTAACGAAAAGAAAACTCATGTCATTCTTTCATGCCATGTTCAGTTTGGGGGCCGGTGTAGGTGCGGGTAGCACAGTCTTTTTTATTTGGTCAGATATTAGTACTGTAATGCATTTTTTAATTGTCAGTTTATTGTTTGTCCCGTTATATATAATACTTTGCAAACCTTCTGCCTTTCCTCTTCCCAAAAACGAGTCTGTGAATGGTACAGATAATTCAAAACTACCTTTCATGCTTCTTTCTGTGGTTGGTTTGATGGCTTTTTGCAGTGCACTTGGAGAGGGAGCAATAGCTGACTGGGGCTCAGTAATAATGCGACAAGAATTTAGTGCTGATATGAGCTTCAGTGCATGGGCCTATGCCACTTTTTCAATGCTGATGGTTCTATCAAGGTTATCTGCTCATGTCTTTATTGAAAAGTATGGAGTAATAAATATTGTAAAAGCTTGTTCATTATTTAGTTTATTTGGTGCAGTGATAATAATTATGGTTAGTTCGCCTTACCTAGCTCTATTTGGATTTGCATTTATGGGGATAGGTTATTCGGTTATCGTTCCATTAGTATTTTCTAAAGCCGCATCTATTAGTCAGCAAAAATCAGGTCGAGCTATCGCCTTTGTAGCAACCTTTGCTTACGGTGGTATGTTATGTGGACCAGTGGTTATTGGCTTGATAGCACACCAAACAAGCTTGAAAAGTGCTTTGCTTCTTCTAGTTGCCCTACCGATATATACGTTATTAACGGCTTATTTATTAAAGAGTAATAAGGAAGGTAAACTCAAAAATGAGTTAAAAGTAGGATAAAGGCTAACTGTGAATATAAAACATTTAGGAAAAATAGTTTTTGATCAAACCGAAATAAAAAATGGTGTAACTGTCGATAACTAATCATACAAAGCTTCAAGATCGTGGCCAATATTAGTTGACCATTACAGTGTGAGTACTTTCCAGAAAAAGAAAGGTTAAAGAAAGGTTTATTCTGAAAATTTACGCTGAAACATTACTAACTGACAGACACAAAAAAACCGCGTTAAGCGGTTTTTTTATGGCTATTTGGTCAAGGTTATTAAAACAACGATACAAAAAAAGCACTGAAACAAATTGCGATTACTACTGAGGTACCTAGAGCCATTTTTAGTTCTGTTGTCATTATCTTGTCTCCAAATGAATATAAGTTAATTCTAGCTAATATGGATATATTTCACAGCTTTTAACCGTGATTATGTGATGTTAAACAACAAAAAATAATATTCTAAATCAATTTTTTAACTGCAATAGAAATTTGTTATGCTTACAAAAAATACCCAATCAATAACTAAAGAGCACCCTATGTCGCAACTATTACATACTATGATCCGAGTCGGTAACCTTGAGCGCAGTATTGAGTTTTATACTCAAGTCATGGGCATGAAATTACTCAGACAATCAGAAAATGCTGAATATCAATATACCCTTGCATTTGTCGGTTTTGGTGAAGAATCAACTGGCCAAGCAGTGATTGAGTTAACTTATAACTGGGGCACTGAAAATTACGATTTAGGTACTGGATTTGGTCATCTCGCCATTGGCGAAGAAGATATCTACCAACGATGTGATGCGATTGCTGCAGCTGGCGGTAAAGTTACCCGTGCTCCAGGACCTGTAGCAGGCGGAAGTACTGAGATTGCTTTTGTTGAAGATCCAGATGGTTATAAAATTGAACTGATACAGAAGAAAGCAATGAGTGAGGGATTGGGCTAATAATTATTGTTTAGTTCATCAACCAATAAAAAAGCCAGCAAATGCTGGCTTTTTTGATGCTGTAAAGTTCGATTAGAACTTCATTGTTACACCAGCGAAGTAAGTACGACCGATTGTGTCGTAAACTTCTGGTACAGTACCACCGTCACTGCCGTTCGAAACTCTTGATGGCTCTTCATCAGTTAAGTTCTTAACACCAGCGCTTAGCATCCAGCTATCGTTAATAAAGTAACTAGCTGAAATGTTGTGATAAAGAATTGAATCTACTTTATTGCCAGCACTTAAGTCATCCATTTCACCGATATAACGGTTGAAGTACATTACGCTCCAATCGTCTTGACCAGCTTTTATACTAAAGTTGTTACGTACTTGAGCGTATGCGCCAAAGTTACCGTCGATAGTATTAGTGTAGTCAATGCCATCTTGTTCAAAGTTCAACAAGTAAGTCGTATCGTTGCTGATAGTCCAATCTAAGTTCAGCGCATCGAAAGTATAAGCTAAGTTAAAATCAATACCGCTTGTATCTTGGTAACCTACGTTCGTTAACGAGTTAGTTAGGTTAGATAAATCACCATTTGGTCCGATGTTGAATAATTCACAAGTTGCTTGGTCGCCACCGTAACATGCATCTAGACCTGCTTGAGTATCTAAACGTGTAATCGCGTTTTTAACTTTAAAGCGCCAGTAATCAAGTGTTAACGACATGCCATCAACATAGCTAGGCGAGTAAACTAAACCTGCAGTGTAAGACTCTGACTCTTCTGGCTCAAGATCTTCATCAGATGTGTAATTAACTAAAATTTGTGGATCTTGCTCGTTACCCCAAGGATCATTTAGGTAATCGAACGAACCTGAGTTACCGCCGTATAGCTCACTAACACTTGGAGCACGGAAACCAGTAGCGGCTACAGTACGAATCATTAAGTCATCTGTCGCTTCATAAGTTAAGCCAATTTTCCAAGTTGATGCGTTACCGAATGTTGAGTAATCATCAAAGCGAAGAGCAAATTCACCGGTTAATTTATCTGTAAACGGTACGCTAACTTCTTGGAAGATTGAGATTACGCTGTAATCGCCATCCGTTGGATCTTGCTGTGCAGCAGTACTGTCACCAGCAATTACGATTGGATCTGGGTTGTAATAACCACTCTCGTAACGGTACTCAGCACCAATCGCGAAAGCAACTGCACCTGCATCTAAGTCAAACAACTCACCAGTAAGACCGGCAGAGAAGACATGCTGCTCGTTACCGCCATCAGCTTCTTCAGTGTAAGCAACGCTGTCTAATAACGCTTGGTCTGTCATTGGCTGACCAGTTAACCAAGGGTCTTGATCTGCATAAATTGCGTCAGTCATGATTGATGCATTAATCGAGTTTTCAACAGCTGTTTTAGCTTTGTTTTTACCGTAAGTGTATGAAATATCCCAATCCATACCAGTATTAACATCAACATAACCGGCTAAGCCTGCAGATACACGTAGCGTATCAGTATCTTGAGTATAAACACGTGGACCAACGTCATTCATACGTTTTCTGTAGTTAACTTGGCCTTTATCATCTGCAGTAATACCAGCATCAATCATATCTTGATCAAGTTCGAAACATGTTGCTGGATCATCTCCTGCTTCACAAACATCAAGCGTAAGATTGGCAGGTTGTGGTGCTAATTGCTGATTAGACTTACGCTTGGTATAAAGAATATCACCCGTAAAGATTAAGTCATCACTCAACTCTTGAGTCATATTTGCAAATAAGCTGTAACGCTTACTTGGCGTTTGATAGAAACTATCTTGTGTGTAGTCATATCCTTCGCCGCGATCAACCCAGTTACCATTGTCATCTTTAACCATTCCGCCTAAAGAGCCACCTGGGATGAATGAGCTATTGCCTGGATCTGTCCAGTCACGGTCTGATTGAACAACACCTTTACGCTCAGAGTAAGCTGCACCAATTGTGTAGTTACCACCTTCAGTATTAAAACCGTATAGAGCACTGATTTCGCCGTTTTCACCGTCGCTCTTGTCAGTCATACCGCCTTGAACGTCTACCTGAAAACCTTCAAAATCTTTCTTAGTGATAATGTTCACTACACCAGCAATAGCGTCTGAGCCATATACTGCTGAAGCACCATCTTTAAGGATTTCTACTCGTGCAATCATAGCAACTGGAATAGCGTTTAAATCCACAGCACTATCAGCACCAGAACCAGAGTTCACCATACGACGGCCATTAAGCAGTACTAAAGTACGCTGTGAACCCATACCACGTAAATCGACTTGCGCTACACCGTCTGAACCATTATTGGTACTAGAACCAACTGCAGCACCTGCCATTGATGTTTGAGCTTGAAGTAGCTCATCTACTGTAGTGAAACCTTCAGAACGAATCGCAGCAGCATCAATTACAGTTACTGGAGAAGCAGTTTCCATGTCTTGACGTTGAATACGGGAGCCTGTGACTGCAATTCTTTCTACGTTTGCAGATTCTTCTTCAGCATAAGCGCTTACTGAAACTGCTGAAGCAGCAGAAACTGAGGCTAATAACGCCACATTAATGCTGTTTGATATTTTAGATTTTTTAATCATTTGTTGCTCCCAGGTGATATCTTTTCTTATTCTGTTTACGCAATTAAATAAATATTTAAATTTGCGTTGGACTAGATACTGAATAACCAGAGATATTTCGTCAAACCACTAACTTGTAACTTTTGAACCATTTTTTGTTAATAAATATGCGCCAAGTATGTAAACCAAAATAGGTGATGAACATCTCAAAACATTATTAGTTTAATATTTCAGTTGAATAAACTAGTAAAACACCTGTGCAATAGAATTATTATCTAGGTCACAAATAACATTTTTAAAACTTACCCAATCACGAAAGTGCGACGCAGATCACATAAATAGTTTGAACCTTGACTCGGTTAAATCAAATATCTTCAGTTTTCATTCAGAATTGAAATTATTCACAATTAAAAACACTGAAACTCAGCCCTGCTGTGACTCAGAGCTAATTGCTAAATTAAGGAGGTTTATTAACCAAGTTGATTGGCGACAATAAAGGGTGATTATTTTACTGCAGTTGTTTTATTCCTCACTATTGAATGAAGAACATTAAGTAATAACTTTTTACATTCACAGAACAATTAAGCGTTAACTAACAAAAAATAAACATTTATCGAATTTATGAATTTCACTTTATAAAGTTTAAACAAAAGCAAATGTTAATAAGTTGGTTCTCGGCTCATTGCATAGATATTCATTTTATTTGGGCAATAAAAAAGGAAAGCCTGTGCTTTCCTTTTTCTACTTTATTGTCTTGATTTAATATTAACAATTTATTCTGCAGGTTTGATTATATCAAAATGTTGATAAGCTCTGTCAGTCGCTATTCGCCCTCTTGGTGTACGCTGAATAAACCCTTGTTGAATTAAAAAGGGCTCTAGCACATCTTCGATAGTTTCGCGGTCTTCGCCAATTGCAGCCGCTAAGTTATCTAACCCTACCGGTCCGCCCATGAACTTATCAATAATGGCTAATAATAACTTTCTATCAAGGTAATCAAAGCCCTCTAAATCAACATCTAATAAATCTAATGCTTTTTGAGCGACTTCTTCAGTTACAAACCCATCATGTTTTACTTCGGCATAATCTCGCACTCGTCGTAATAACCGGTTAGCAATCCTTGGCGTACCACGTGAGCGTTTTGCAATTTCATATGCCCCCGCTTCATCTATCGGTAACTCCATGACCTTGGCAGAACGGGTGACAATGGTGCACAGATCTTTGACGTTATAAAACTCTAAACGAAGTGGAATACCGAACCTTGCGCGTAATGGTGAAGTTAACGCACCCGCGCGGGTTGTTGCGCCAATCAAGGTAAAAGGCGGTAAATCTAGTTTAATAGATCTTGCAGCAGGTCCTTCGCCAATCATGATATCTAATTGGTAGTCTTCCATTGCTGGGTATAGGATTTCTTCGACAACAGGGCTCAAACGGTGTATTTCATCTATAAATAACACGTCACCATGTTCAAGGTTTGTTAGAAGAGCAGCTAAATCCCCTGCTTTTTCAAGTACCGGCCCAGAAGTCGATTTGATATTGACGCCCATTTCATTCGCAACGATCATAGCTAATGTGGTTTTTCCGAGTCCTGGAGGGCCGAAGATGAGCATGTGATCAAGTGCTTCTTCGCGCTTTAGCGCGGCCTCAATAAACACCTTTAACTGGGCACGAGTATCATCCTGTCCTGTGTAATCCTCCAACATTTTAGGCCGCATAGCTCTATCAATGTGAACTTCTTGCTCGAATTCTTGTGGCTGGATTAAACGATCCGCTTCTATCATTGTGGCCTCTTTATAACATTGACTTTAGAGAGGCTTTAATTAACACCTCACTTGTCATTCCGTCGCTATAAGCACTTAGCACAGCTTTACTTGCCTGTGCTGGTTTGTAACCTAAAGCAATTAATGCAGCAATGGCATCTTCTTCTGCATTATTTTCGATGGCTGCAGGCTTATAATTACTTTGTAGAGCAAATTCACGTTCAGAACCTACTGATGCTTCTAATAAGCTTTTCAATTTATCACGCATTTCGATAACTAAACGTTCTGCGGTTTTCTTACCGACACCGGGAAGTTTGACTAAAGTAGCAATATCATCTCTTTCGACACAATTAACAAACTCAGATGCAGTCATGCCAGATAAAATAGTTAAAGCTAACTTGGGACCGACACCATTGGTTTTTATTAATAAGCGAAACAGTGCTCGCTCTTGTTTAGTGATAAAACCATATAGTAACTGCGCATCTTCACGAACCACAAAATGAGTGTATAACATTGCAACTTGATTAAGTTCCGGAAGCTCGTAAAAGCTGGTCATAGGCACTTGTAACTCATAACCCACGCCATTGACATCTAACACTATTTCAGGCGCTTGTTTCTCAACAACAAGTCCACTTAATCTTCCTATCATTTATATCGTCCATATGTGCGGCTTTGGGCTTTTCCGCCCATTGCAATTAAACTTTGAAAAGTATGGTTATGACAAACAGCAACGCCCAACGCATCTGCCGCATCCGCTTGGGGCGCTGCTGGCAACTTAAAAATTTGTTGGATCATATGCTGAACTTGTGTTTTTTGCGCGCGTCCAGTTCCTACAACCGCACTTTTAATTTGAGTTGCACTGTATTCGGCAACAGGTAAACCCGCATTCATTGCAGCGACAATGGCTACGCCTCTTGCTTGACCCAATTTAAGGGCTGAATCAGCATTTTTTGCCATAAAAACCCGTTCAATAGCAAATTGATCGGGTTGGTACTGCTTTATTATTTCAGTGACCCCATCAAAGACTTGTTTAAGTCTGGTGGGCAGATCATCTGCTGAGGTGCGAATACAACCACTACCAAGGTATCTTTGCTGTCTACCCTGACATTGAATGACACCATAACCTGTGATCCGCGAACCTGGGTCAATACCCAAAATGATTGTCATCGCTTTACGCTTCCTTGGAACGATTATTCAAGGCTTTCCATCACTTCATCTGAGATTTCAGCATTATGATAAACTTCCTGAACATCATCATGATCTTCTAGGTTATCAATTAAACGCATAAATTTTGCCGCAGTATCGGCATCTAATTCAGCTTTGGTACCTGCTATCATAGTGACTTCTGCATTGATGGCTTCAAATCCAGCAGCATCCAGTGCATCTTTAACACTGCCAAAGGCATCAGGTGTAGTCAGAACATCAAATGCACCATTGTCATGAGTGACAACATCATCAGCGCCAGCTTCTAGTGCAGCATCCATTAATTCGTCTTCGTCAATGGCTGCATCATAAGAAATAACCCCTGATTTAGTGAACATATATGCCACTGAGCCATCAGTACCTAAGTTTCCACCAGATTTACTAAAGGCATTACGTACGCCTGATACGGTACGGTTTTTATTATCTGTCATGGTTTCTACCATAACTGCTGTACCACCAGGTCCATAACCTTCATAAATAATGGTATCTAATTGCTGACCATCGAGTTCACCAGCCCCACGTTTGACTGCACGTTCAACAGTGTCACGAGTCATGTTATTTGATAATGCTTTATCAATTGCTGCACGTAGACGCGGGTTGGCATCAGGATCTGAGCCTCCTTCACGAGCAGATACCGTTAATTCTCGAATAAATTTACTGAATAGCTTACCTCGTTTTGCATCTTGAGCAGCTTTACGGTGTTTAATGTTGTCCCATTTACTGTGACCAGCCATTGTGACTCCTTCAGTTATTTTTGTTCTATATAAAAACAGACCGAGGCAAAAGCCTCGGTATGTGGGTTAACGCTTTAGTACAAACCAATGAGATTTGTAATTTTGCTGATTAACATTATTCGTCAGCGGCAGGCTTTTCTTGAGGGATAACGCTAATCCCTAAATCAACTAATTGCTGAGGGTTGGCAAATCCTGGGGCATTCGTTAATGGACATGCTGCAGTCGTTGTTTTCGGGAATGCCATCACATCACGAATCGAACTAGCACCTGTCATTAACATGATAATACGGTCTAAGCCAAATGCTAAACCTGCATGCGGTGGTGTACCGTAACGTAATGCTTCTAGTAAGAAGCCAAACTTTTCATTCGCTTCTTTATCATCAATGCCTAAAATACGGAATACCGCACTTTGCATGTCAGCATTATGAATACGAACAGAACCACCACCTAATTCGCAACCATTTAATACCATATCGTAAGCATCTGAAATTGCTGCACCAGGATTGGCTTCAAGTTCTTCAGCAGTTACGCCGCGCGGAGCGGTAAATGGATGGTGAACGGCATGGTAACCACCATTGATTTTTTCGAACATTGGGAAGTCAACAACCCACATTGGGCGCCACTCACCTTCAAGAAGTTCAAAATCTTCACCGGCTTTAAGACGTAATGCGCCCATTGCTTCAGCAACAACGTTTGCTTTATCTGCGCCAAATAAGATGATGTCGCCAGTTTCAGCATTAGTACGTGCGATAATTTGATTGACGATATCTTCGTTTAAGAATTTAAGTACTGGTGATTGAATACCTTCGATACCAGCAGATAAATCATTAATCTTCATCCACGCTAGGCCTTTAGCACCGTAAATGCCAGCATATTTAGTGTAGTTATCGATTTGCTTACGAGATAAAGATGCACCTGTTGGAATACGAAGCGCTGCAACACGACCTTCTTCATCGTTAGCAGGACCACTAAATACTGCGAACTCAACATCTTTAACTAAGTCAGCAACATCAACAAGTTCAAGTGGGTTACGTAAATCTGGCTTATCAGAACCATAACGCGTCATAGCTTCTGCATATGACATACGTGGGAACTCACCTAAATCAACATTCATTAATTCATTGAATAAACCGCGAACCATAGTTTCAGTTTTTTCCATGACTTGCTCAGCTGACATGAAAGAAGTTTCGATATCAATTTGAGTAAATTCAGGCTGACGATCAGCACGTAAATCTTCATCACGGAAACATTTTACAATCTGGTAATAACGATCAAAGCCAGACATCATCAGCAATTGTTTAAATAATTGAGGAGACTGTGGCAGAGCAAAGAACTGACCTTTATAAGTACGGCTTGGTACTAGGTAATCACGCGCACCTTCTGGTGTGGCTTTGGTCAAAATAGGCGTTTCAATATCCAAGAAACCGCTATCATCAAGGAAACGACGAACCGCGCTAGTGACTTTTGAACGGAAAACAATACGGTCAGCCATTTCAGGGCGACGTAAGTCAAGATAGCGATACTTTAAGCGCTGTTCTTCACTGTTGTTTTGATGATTATCCATGCTCAAAGGAAGCGGCGCTGAAGCATTAATAATTGTTAGCGCTTGACCTAAGACTTCAATTTCGCCAGTTTTCATTTGTGCATTAATTTGACTATCAGGTCTTGCACGAACTAAACCTTTAACTTGTACACAGAACTCACCGCGTAAACTGCTGGCTACTTTGAAAACGTCTTCCAAGTCTGGATCGTAAACAACTTGAACTATCCCTTCTCTGTCACGAAGATCTAAAAAAATTACGCCGCCTAAATCGCGACTACGGTTAACCCAACCGACTAAGGTGACTTCTTGACCAAGATGAGACTTATTAACGTCTCCACAATAATGACTGCGCATTTAACTCTACCCTTTAATTCAGAAATAGGTGTCTAAAAAACAATTTAATTTGGCATTATATTAATAATAATGCAGGCAACTATAGCACTTATAATACGCCTAAAAACGCGTTTATTGAACGTGTGCTACATTTTTGCATGGAAGTATCGATTAGTTTACTGCAATTGAACAGACTTTAGGGAAAGTTCCCGTTATAACCGAGTAAAAAAACAGCAAATAAGACAATTTTGTTTGTTCATCACCTTGAAAACTCAACCGGTGATTAAAAGCTGCGTTGATCACCACCCTGCTTTTTTACTTTGTACATCTTTTTATCAGCCATCTGTAATATGGCGATAGCATCATCACCATCATCTGGATAAACCGCAATACCGATACTGGCTGATGCAGTTAATGTTATTCCTTCAATAATGAGGGGGTCAGATAACACATTAATAATATTATCTGCGACTTTTATCGCGCATTCGCTGCTGTCGACCTTGTTAAGTAAGATGACAAATTCATCGCCTCCAAAACGAGACACGGTATCAGATTTTCGTACTACTGATTTAAGTGCTGTGGCAATGTGAATTAATAATGCGTCACCAATGTGATGACCATGTTGATCATTAACATTCTTGAATTTGTCTAAATCTATAAATAACAATGCAAACTTGGCTTGTTCACGTTCATGGGCTTTGATCGCACATGCTAAACGGTCATCGAGTAAACCACGATTAGGGAGTTTAGTCACAGGGTCGTGCTCTGCAACAAACTTTATCTTTTGCTCAGCCGTTTTTCTCAAAGTAATTTCACGTTTAAGACGTTTATTACCCAAGAAGACGATAAAGGTGATCATACTGATAATCAGCAAACCTAATAGTACAATTTTAAACCACTTTTGATATTTGTCCGCTTCAGAACGCAAGTCAACCGCCACCCATTTTTGGTACATCTGCTGTTGTTTGGTTTCATCAATCGTTTCAATGGCGCGGTTCAGTAATGGAATGATAGTTTTGAGTTTGGGATAAACACCAATATGACTTTTTTGTTCTGTTAAATCTGCAACTAGGGCCATTTTTAAATCAGGAAACTCCCCTTCATTCAGCACATAAGCAAGGGTCACAACTTGTTCGATGAATAAATCGACATCACCAGAAGAAACCGCCTGTAAACCACGCTGAGTATTATCTACTTGAACAATTTCTAAACCTGGAAATTGTTGGCGCAATATATTGATCAAGTTATAGCCTTTGACGACCCCTATTCGCTTACCGTTATATTGGCTTAAATTGAACAACGGTTGTTGAGTTAACGTAGTCGCAATAGCCCAAGGTGATGGCCAATAACCTTCAGTAAACTCAAGTGCTGGCTCTCGATTTTTATTATTTGCCATACTGCCGACTAAATGAATACTGCCGTTTTGTAAGTCTTTATTGAGTTTGTCCCACTGCTGATAGGCAACAGGAATAATATCGATGCCTAGTTGTTCTGTAACAATTTCGATAACTTCTTTATTAATACCGGAAAATTCACCTAATTCATTTTGATACTCCATGGGCGCCCACTGAGTTAAGTAACCCAGTTTAATTGCACCCAGTGAGTCTAAATATTTTCTTTCTTTATTACTGATATAGATTTGTTTATCGACAGTAGAAAATGTTCTATCGGCTTCATTTAAAAGCCATTTCTGTTCAAGTTTTGCCATTTCGAAATCACTAATTAGCTGAAAACCATTAGCGATGCGCTCTGCAAGTTCTGTATCTTCTACATTGGTGAGGTTATATATTTGAGTACCAAAATCGAGCTTATTATATTGATAAAACTCAGACCATGATTTTTGATGTAATAGGTAGTGTGAAGTGTAAGCACTTGCAGCAACAAAGCCTGCGATGTCGCCATCACGACTTGCTTTGATCAATTGCTCCATGGAATCGTAATAACGTATCTGCGCATTAGGAAGAACTTTCCTAAGCTCGATAATATAAGGTGATGTGGCAAACAATCCGATACGTTTACCATCAATTTCACTAATATCTTTGATTTCTTTGTTGTAGCTAAAGAATCGACTTTTAACTGAATAAAAATGATTAGCTCTATTAAGACCGGTATTGATTTCTTCACTCTCAGGGTAACCAATATGTACGTCGGCATGACCATCTTTAATGAGTTCAATGCTGCCATTCATGTCGCTTGGAATAAAGTCTATTGAAATTCCTGTTTTTTCAGACCAAAGTCGCCACAAATCGACAAATAAACCATGGGGTAAACCGTCTAAACCAATATCCACAAATGGCTCTACATTCATTTGCATCGCAATCAATAGACCGTTGGATTCACGACGATAGCCAAACCAACGCTTTTCAATTTCATCGACATGGGTAGTAGACACTTTCTTAAAGCCTTCATTAATAAAGGAGACCCAAGATTGATTTAGTAAAGATACTACTGGCGCAAGTTCTATTTCTTTAATCAATATACGTGAAGATATATGGAAATTGTTGGCTAGTTCTAAATTGATAGGAATGCCTTGGTTATAGCCTTGAATCGTTGCAAATACGTATATTTCACCTGCAACAACAGCATCGTATAACGCTTTTTTAGTCTTAAAATATTTAAATGTCAGGCTGGGTTCTATCGCCAGTAAGTCCTGTTCATGTGAAGTCCCTTCAATAATGCCTATTTTAAAAGGACGAATATCACTAATCGCTTTTTTATTAGCAATGTCTTTGTGAAGGTAAAGGTAGGAATTAAGAGAAGATACTTTATCTGCATATGAAAATAGTTGCTGTCGCTCTTTGGTTATTGCCATACCAATGTGAGCATCGACGTCACCGTCAGCGACTGATTGTAAAGATTGTTGCCATTGCATGGGATAAAACGACACTTTTACGCCTGTTGCAGATGCCCACTCGCGCCATAAATCTACCATGACACCTGCGGGGTTACCGTTATCATCAACAAATTGATAAGGGTAAGCATCTTCACTCATTGAAATGGCTAATGAACTTGGAAAAGCCAATGATGATACCGAGGCGGATTCATTTTCATCGGCTGATACAATAAATGTCATCAACGTAAACAGGAAAAAAGTAAAAATAGTGCTAATTAACTTCAAGCGCGTTCCTTTGTGCTAGTTGTCATTTTATTAGTCGTTATTTGTTATATTCGTTTTTTGACCACACACTTTATCTGGTTGAAATTTTGTTAATCAACCTTAAGCTTAATTGTAAATCATTTTAATTATATGTTCATCATACCGATTTATATCGACCAATTGTCCTACTTAATTAATTATTTAGCCAAAAAAGAGCAAATAAACAAAATAAAACAAAAAATACCAATAGGATACTTGCTGCTATTTGGTAGGATTGGCTAAAATGAATCTATGATTTTCTCAAGTTACCTCAGATGAACTCTCAACAAGATACAATTTACGCTGCAGCAACCGATAAAATATCAGATTTTCAATTTGATAATCGGGTTGCAGGTGTATTTAATGACATGATACGACGATCAGTACCTGGCTATACCCAAATCATTAGTACGATTGGGGATTTTGCTGACCGTTATGTTACCCCTAAATCTAATATTTATGATTTAGGCAGTTCTTTAGGTTCTGCGACTTTGAGTATTCGACGCCAAATTGAGCAAAGACAATGTCGTATTATCGCTGTTGATAACAGTGAATCGATGATCGAGCGTTGCCAGGAAAATTTATCTGCCTACGTCAGTGATACTGAAGTAGAACTCATTTGTGGTGACATTAGAGACATCGACATCACTAATGCTTCAATGGTGGTATTAAATTTCACTCTACAATTTTTACCTGTTCATGACAGGGACGAGTTAATCGCCAAGATTTATCAAGGTTTACTCCCTGGCGGTATTTTAGTTATTTCAGAAAAATTACGATTTGAAGATAACGTGATTCAAACACTTTTAGATGAACAACATCTAGACTTCAAACGCGCAAATGGATACAGCGAACTAGAAATTAGCCAAAAGCGCAGTGCACTTGAAAATGTGATGCGCCCAGACAGTTTATCCATGCACCAACAACGCTTTACTGAGAATGGTTTTAGCCATTCAACAGTGTGGTTTCAATGTTTTAATTTTGCATCAATGGTGGCCATCAAGTGATAAGTTTTAGCTCCTTTTATCAACAAATTGCCGATTCAAGCCTGCAACATTGGCTAGAAGAACTTCCAGCAATTTTAGGGAAATGGCAAAGAGAACATAAACATGGCAACTTGCCAAAATGGGAAAAAGTCCTCAATAAATTACATTACCCAGCGCCAACTCATATTGATTTATTCAACGGAGTCAAAATTGGTGACGGTAGCCAGTTGACTCCAGGACAAACAGAAAAGTTACAAAATCTACTTGGGTTATTTCAACCTTGGCGTAAAGGCCCTTTTTACATTCATGGAATCGAAATTGATACTGAATGGCGAAGTGACTGGAAATGGGATCGGGTTAAAGAGCATATTTCTCCATTAGATAATCGCACAGTATTAGATGTCGGTTGTGGTAGTGGTTATCACATGTGGCGCATGCTAGGTGCTGGCGCTAAACGTGTCGTCGGGATTGATCCCTCCCCGCTGTTTTTATGTCAATTTGAAGCAGTAAAGCGTTTAGCAGGTAATGAACATCCTGTACATTTATTGCCACTGGGCATTGAAGAGCTTCCAACATTAGATGCGTTTGATACCGTATTTTCTATGGGTGTCTTGTACCACCGTCGTTCACCCATCGATCATATAATGCAATTGCGTGATCAACTGCGTATGGGCGGTGAACTTGTATTAGAGACCTTAGTGATAGATGGCGATGAAAATGCTGTTTTAGTCCCACAAGACAGATATGGCAAAATGAATAATGTCTGGTTTTTGCCATCTGTCGATGCACTCATGTTATGGTTAAAAAAGTGTGACTTCACCGACATACGTTGCGTTGATGTGGATATTACTTCAATGGCAGAGCAACGCTCAACACAATGGATGAAGAATGAATCTTTAGTAGATTATCTTGACCCCAACGATGTAAGTTTAACGGTCGAAGGTTATCCAGCCCCAAAACGGGCAACGATAATAGCGATAAAAAATCAACCTAATCACGACCTAGTTTAATATAGTATTATAATTATCAAAGCATTAGCTTAGATTAAAGAAAACAGGAATTGTCATGTTAAAGCAGGTATTTATTTTAACCGTCACCGCCGCATTAATATCAGGCTGTGCATCAAGTGCGAAAATCACTCCCGTTGGAAGTGAGGAATTGAGTGCTAATCTTGCAACTTCACAAACTGCGATTATCGAGGCAATAAATGCTCAATGTGCTCACTCATCTACTGAAATGCAAACCTTGAGTGCTGAAGTCAACGACCTAAAATTACAAATTACTGATGCATTAGCAAAACAATCTAAAAAAATGAATGATGATGCTGCAGCACTTGCACAATTAAGTGAGCCACCGCAGTGTCCAGAGTCAGTTGTCTCTGACAAAATAGTCTTAGGTGAAATTGAGCATGTATATGTTGATGAGTTAAAAGCGTCATTTGAAACCCGCATCGATACAGGTGCAGAGTCATCTTCATTAGATGCACGTAACATTGTGTTATTTGAGCGTAACGGTGTTCAATGGGTTAGATTTGATGTGATGACCAACGGTGAAAAGCAACCTGGCAATACTTTCGAGCATAAAGTCGAGCGCTTTGTTCGTATCAAACAAGATGCTGATTTACCTGACGATCGCCGTCCTGTGATTCATGCTCATTTAAAAATTGGTCAATATGCTGCCGAAACAGACTTGAACTTAACCGACCGAAGTCACCTTGAGTTCCCGCTACTTCTTGGCCGTAAATTTATGAAAGACATTGCAGTAGTTGATGTTGGACAAATTTATGTTCATGGCAAAAAACCACAAACAGAATCGACTAAAGAAGCGAAATAGGAATTCAAATGCATTCTCGTAAGCCATTTTTTATCTTTGTAGCCCTATTATTCATATCAGGGATCAGCGCAAGTATTTACCGCAGCGTTGAACACAACGTTCCCTTTTTTCCAGGCAAACAAGTTCAAAGTTGGTCTGTTGAAGCAAAAGTAATGTTCAACGGTACTAGCAAGCCAGCTGAAGCCTCGCTTTCTCTACCTCAAGACCCTGCATTTGATGTGTTAGCAGAAAATGCTACATCTGCCGGTTATGGATTAAATATTTCTGAAGGCGAAGACCGCCGCGCGGTCTGGTCAATTCGTGAAGCATCTGGTCGTCAGTCTTTATACTATCGAGTGACATTAGTGCCTACTGGCCAACTAAAAGTTGATGCTGATGAAGAGCCTGTCACCCCAGAGCCGTTTTTATGGCAAGTTACTGAACGGGGTGCAGCTGAACAAATCATTAACCAGGTATGGGAAAGAAGTGCGAGTAACATTTCTTATGCTCAACAGTTAATGGATGTGATTAATGATAGTAACCAATCGCAAAACCTTGCATTACTATTATCAGTTAATTCACGAACTCAGCTTTTTGTGCAAATGCTTCAATCAAAAGGTGTTCCAGCCAAGTTAGTTAGTGGCTTGATGCTAGAAGATCAACGTCGTCGTCAACAACTTAATCCTTACGTTCAAGTCTACCAAGATGGTGAATGGATTTTATTTGATGTAGAAAACAACAAGCAAGGTCGCCCAGATAACTTAGTACTTTGGCAACACAACGGCATGTCAGTGCTTGATGTCATTGGTGGTAGTAATTCACAAGTTAATTTCTCAATGTTAAAGGAAACTCGTTCTGCGTTAGCGACTTCTATTGACATGATGATGAACACTGATTCGTTAGACTTTTCGCTTTATCAGCTACCCCTTGAGGAACAAAGTACCTTTAAAGGCATCTTACTCATCCCTATCGGTGTGTTAGTTGTTGTATTCCTTCGGGTCATCATTGGTATCAAAACTTCTGGTACTTTCATGCCGGTTCTGATTGCATTGGCATTTATTCAAACCACTTTACTGACTGGTCTAATCGGTTTCTTACTGATTGTCGCATTCGGATTAATGATTCGTTCGTATTTATCGCAACTCAATCTCTTGCTCATATCCCGAATATCCGCGGTGATTATTGTGGTGATATTTATTATTGGGTTGTTCACGCTTATATCTTACAAGCTGGGGCTCAGTGAAGGATTAACGATTACCTTCTTCCCTATGATTATTCTTGCTTGGACCATTGAGCGTATGTCTATCCTTTGGGAAGAAGAAGGTCCTAAGTCAGTATTTATGTCTGGGGGTGGTAGCTTATTTGTCGCCACATTAGCTTACCTCGCGATGAGTAACAGTTGGATCCAACATTGGGTATTTAACTTCCTTGGCATTCACTTAGTTATTTTGGCTATGGTACTGGTAATGGGTCAATACACAGGTTATCGCCTAACTGAGTTAAAACGCTTTAAACCACTGGCTGAGGATAAGTAATGAAGAATTACGCTTGGCCTTGGGAATTACGTCGAAATGGCGTATTGAATATGAATAAGCGCAATATCGATTACATTGGTAAGTACAATCAACGCAAATTTTATAAACGCGTAGATGATAAGCTCATTACTAAGCAGTTAGCTTTAGCCAATGATATTGCAGTACCTGATCTAATTGGTGTTGTTGAAGAGCAGCATAAAATTAACGAAATACCACAAATGGTATTAGGCAGAACTGGCTTTGTTATCAAACCTGCTAAAGGTTCTGGTGGTAAAGGTATTCTGGTTATTACCCATGTTGAAAATGGCCGTTATTACAAACCTAATGGCGATGAAGTAACGCCAAATGAAGTTTATCGCCATGTGTCTAATATCTTAAGTGGCCTGTTCTCATTGGGTGGGATACCTGATGTTGGATTAGTCGAAGGCTTAATTGAATTTGACCCAATTTTTGACGGTTTTAGTTACGAAGGTGTACCTGATATTCGTCTTATCGTCTTTAAAGGCTATCCAGTAATGGGCATGCTTCGCTGTTCAACAGCGGCTTCAGACGGTAAAGCAAACTTACACCAAGGTGCTGTGGGTGTCGGTTTAGACATTGCAACGGGTAAAAGTTTGTATGCGGTTCAGTTTGATAAGCCAGTGCTTAGGCATCCTGATACCAATTATGAACTTTCTCAAATCCAAGTACCTAATTGGGACGTGCTACTTCATACCGCATCAAGCGCGTATGAAATGTGTGAATTAGGCTATTTGGGCACTGACATGGTGTTAGATAAAGTCCGTGGCCCTCTTTTGTTAGAGTTAAATGCACGACCAGGATTAGCAATTCAAACAGCGAACGGAAAAGGAATTTTAGACCGACTTAAACACGTAGAAAGCCTGAAAGGGCCGACGTTATCAGTGGAAGAACGTGTCGCTTATGCTAAAAAACATTTTTGCAGCAACCCTAACTTTTAGTTTATTGGCAACTGCTCCCGCAGTTGCCAACCCTCTAAACCTGTTTATCCAACAATGCTTGCGTTACCAGCCTTCGCTATCTGAATTAGACTTAACTCGGTCGGTTTCCCAACAGGCCGTTCAATTTGAGCAGCTCACCCTAGGCCTTAATAACATTAATGATCGTTTAAATTACTATCGTGATTTGGCCATTAATAGCCAACGAGAAAGCATATTAATGTGTCAGTTACATTTAGCTGACGAATTACAAACACTACTTTTAGAACCAAAACTTGATCAGTTAATAATGAATCTGTCGCAATCACAGCCCCCCTATTCCTCTTTGGCTGAAACATTAACTAAGGTTAAACAGCGTCAGCTCGATATTAATACCAAATCACAACTGCATAATGCCCAGGCAACCATCAGAAGAAATTTAACAAATCAGCATATTGCTATGGTTTTCAACGATAAAACCTGTCAGCTACCGACTCAAACAAACCATAACTCAGACACACCGACTGCCAATTCAATGTTGAAATCCACCAAGCCAAATCTGGATGTCAGTTTAGCTAAATACTTAATGTCACAACCTAACGAACAATGTAGAAAAAATGCTTGGCTTGCTTACCAATCACGAGCAAAAGATAAAAATGCGGCGTCATTAGATATCATTAAGCAGCTTTTGCAAGCAACGGCTTTCGAGTCACTTAACACTCAAATACTCAATGCCGCTTCACTTAATGAATATTTACAGCAACAAACAAGTAATATTAATCTTGCACCTTGGAACATTGGGCAACATCTTGCTTCATTACCTCACCAGCCCTACTCTGGACCTCAGTCTGCAAATGAGATTTTTACACGAGTATTTACTCAATTAGAAAATTTGGGGATTCGAATAGAAGCATTGAATCTCAGTGACATAACCGACACTACAACAGTTGAAACAACCGATACAAACCACACTATCACCAAAGATGGCGTTAAAAATACAATTTATCGTGTATGGCACCAACAACGTCTACTCGGAGAATTGTTTGTTAGCCCAACAGGTCAGACTAACGCCCATGTTATTCGTTACCCCGTGATCGGACATCAATTTGCACAAGCAAGCATCAGTTATTCAGACGCTATCTCTAATAAAAGACAAGCAAATAAGTTGATTAATGCAATTGCAGAAGCTGTTACAGGGTTAGCACGGGGTAATAAATTTTATCTGATTAATAAACAGGGGAAATCTGCTGATAACCATTTATTAGGGCAATATTGGCTGTCTGCATACCTACGCCAGCAAAACGATTCTGTATTATCTCAACGAGAGCAAGTTGTCCAAGATTATCGTCGGCAATTACGTGTTATACGTTCCAAAGTTATTATTGACTTCTATTTGAATGAGCCCTCAAAGCAACAACAGTTATCAATGGCTTTTAAAGATAGCTTCAATGAAGAGTGGCAATACGCTAATGATTTAGCTTTTAGCTTCAATGGTATTGCAAATGAAGGGGTTAACTATTATTTACCTCTTTGGCATCAAAGCCTTGTTAGTATGATTTTCGAATCTAGTAAATCTTCAGTAACAGAACGTCAAGTTTTTGATATTTTGGTGGTTAATGAAGATAATTTACCCCTAATGGAGCAAATGTTCATTATACTTACTCCACCCAATGATCTATCTTCACTCATCAGGAGAGCCTTCAATGCTGGCCACTCGCAAAAGTAAATCCTTATCGTGCTTAATTGGTTTATCATTTATAGTATCTTCGGTATCAGCCTTCGCTGCCGATGACCCAAAATCAACCGCAACACCATTAACACACCAACAAGTAAGAAGTGCGATACAGGTTAACCTTGAACAAAATATGTATTCTCTGCCACCAAGAATTCAAGGGCACTATGGTTTAAGAATGTACCGAATGACGGGTGATGAAAAGTATACAAATGCAGCCTTGATAGATTTAATCACTATTACTGAACGTCAAAACTATTTTGCCTGTAATATTGATAAGCCTAAGTTTATCGAACAGCAAGCCAATGAAGCAATAAGTGTATTAGGTAAAGGCCCTCGTGCAAAAGCGAGAAAGAAAGCACTGAAGCCCTTCCCAGAATTTATCTTTTATAGCGATATTTTATTACGTTATGCCAGTCGTACGGACGAGTTAGGTTTTATGGGGCCTTGCCATCAAAAAATGGTTACGGCATTAAAAGCATATGATCTTAAACCTGCATTGACTGATCCTAAGATGATTAAAGCTTGGGCTGCACAACTGATCAATTACGCGTATTGGGCAGAACAACTTGAAGTCGGAAACTACGTCGATGATTACAAACAAGCTTTCATTGCCGCTTACCCTAATGATAAAGATAGCGAATTAGATAAAAGACAATTCAGAAATAAATTGTATGGCATGACTCACTTTATCTTTGCTGCAAGCGGTTATTATCAACAAGAAGTAAGTGCCAAAGAGTTTAAATGGATTTTAGATTACTTTGATGACAACATTGACCGTATCCTTACCGATGCCACAGACGATATTATTTCTGAAGTTGGGATAAGTTTCTATTTAACAGGCTTACGTGATCATCCAGTCATTAAGAAGACGCAAAACCACATAGCAGCATCGTTTAACCCTGAATACCAACTGATCCCTTCACCACGTGGAAATCCAGATATGGTCATGGGTGAACACAGAAATGTTTTAGCCATGATGTTACTTGATTGGCCAGAGACGCTTCATAAAGGGCCATATCTTGCTGAAACAAAAGCGACGAAGAAGTACTTACCTGTACAAGTGACACCTAAAAATGACACGAGGAAAAACAAGTAAGTAAGATATTAGTGATGATTAAGGGGTAACGATTGTTACCCCTTATTTTTGCAGTTTACCCCACCATGAGTAATTTAATACATGAGTAGAGCTAAATCCACGTTAGAACAGTGGCGAATTATTCAATCTGTGGTTGATTTCGGTGGTTACGCCCAAGCTGCTGAACAGCTTAACAAAAGCCAATCATCTCTTAATCATGCTGTGGCAAAACTACAGACTCAATTGGGTATCCAATTACTCGAAGTTAAAGGCCGTAAAGCTTATCTCACAGAACAAGGCGAAGTATTATTACGTCGTTCACGACATTTAACCCAAACAGTAGATGAACTCGAACAACTCGCGAGCAATCTTGGCGAGGGCTGGGAGCCTAACTTAACCATTGCGCGAGAAATCATTTATCCTCTGCACTATTTAGTGGATGCCTTAAAAGCATTTTTGCCCCATAGTCGCGGCACCCGGGTAACGATTATCGACTCAGTTATTTCTGGTACTCACGAACTAATTTTAAATAACACTGCAGATATTGCCATTTGTGGGATCCCCGCTAAAGGTCATGTTGCAGAGCCTATATGTGAGTCAGAATTATATCTAGTGTGCTCGCCGCTCACCCACTAGCTCAGCACGATGTTATAGCTGATGACCAAGTTTTAGCTCAACATCTACAGATTGTCATTAAAGACACAGCAACCCATAAAGCATCAGATACTGGTTGGCTAAAAGCAGAACAACGTTGGACGGTTTCTAATTTTCATGAAGCGAAAACTATTTTAAAAACAGGCATTGGTTTTTGTTGGGCACCAGCTTACTTAATTGAGGATGAGATTAAATCAGGTGAACTGCGAAGATTGGCATTGAAAGGCAGTAAAAGTCGTAAGGTACAACTTTCATTAGTGGTTCCAAATAGGGATAAACAAGGGCCAGCATCTAAATTATTAGAGTCATTGATATTATTACAACATGATATTAATCAGGTGGTTGAATAGGTAACTATTCATATTAGCTAATAAATTTGATTACTTTGAATGCAATTAC